>NZ_JBEPAP010000038.1:0-86674 GCF_040298665.1 Streptomyces sp. NPDC001508 | reverse complement strand
CTGGCGTTGACTTTTGGCACGCTGTTGAGTTCTCAAGGAACGGACGCTTCCTTCGTACTCACCCTCTCGGGCTTTCCTCCGGGCGCTTCCCTTCGATGTTTCCGACTCTATCAGATCTTTTCTCGATCCGATTTCCTCGGTGCTTTCCAGGTTCCCGCTCTCGCGTTTCCCTTTCCGGCGGACCCGACTTTATCAGAAGTTCTCGACCGGTCAGACCGGCCACTCATTTCCTGAGTAATCGGGGGGGCTTCTCGGAATGTGACTCCACGAGAAGCGGATAGAATCTAACGGGCGCCGCAGGGCATGTCCAGCTCTGGGCAACTGTTTGAATCTACCTCCCCACTCGACCCGTGTCAACGGGTCTCCGGGGGCGAAGAGGACAGTAGCAGGTCACCGGCGGTGCCCGCACATCAAGCGGCCATCGGCGCGGTCGCGCTGCGTTCGAAGGTCTCCAGGTCGCCCATGTCACCGGCCCTGGCCGCGCGGCCGCCCAGCACGAAGACGTAGGCGAGGAAGGCCAGCTCAGCGGCGATTCCGATGGCGATGCGGGCCCAGGTGGGCAGGCCAGATGGAGTGACGAAGCCTTCGATGGCTCCGGAGACGAAGAGGACGAGGGTCAGCCCGATCGCCATGCCGATCGCGGCCCGGCCCTCCTCCGCGAGGGCCGTACGGCGGGTGCGCGGACCGGGGTCGATGACGGTCCAGCCCAGGCGCAGGCCTGTTCCGGCGGCGACGAAGAGGGCGGTCAGTTCCAGCAGGCCGTGCGGGAGGACCAGGCCGAGGAAGGTGTCGAGCCGACCGGCCGACGACATCAGGCCGAAGCCGACGCCCAGGTTGAGCATGTTCTGGAGGAGGATCCAGAGGACCGGCAGGCCCAGGAAGACACCCAGGACCAGACAGAGCGCGGCGGCCTGGGCGTTGTTGGTCCACACCTGGGCCGAGAACGAGGCGGCGGGATGGCTGGAGTAGTACGTCTCGTATTCGCCGCCCGGGCGGGTCAGCTCACGCAGCTGGCTGGGGGCGGCGATCGACGACTGCACCTCCGGATGCGTACCGATCCACCAGCCCAGAAGGACCGCGACCGCCGTGGACAGCAGTGCGGTCGGTACCCACCAACGGCGCGACCGGTACACCGCGGCCGGAAAGCCCTGGCCCAGGAAGCGGGTCACATCGCGCCAGGAGGCGCGGCGTGTGCCTGTGACGGCGCTACGCGCGCGTGCCACCAGCTGGCTGAGCCGACCGGTCAGCTGGGGGTCGGGTGCGCTGGACTGGATCAGTGAGAGGTGGGTGGCGGTGCGCTGGTACAGGGCGACGAGTTCGTCCGCTTCGGCGCCGTTGAGACGGCGTCGTCGGCGCAGCAGGGCGTCTAGGCGGTCCCACTCGGCTCGGTGGGCGGAGACGAAGACGTCCAGGTCCATCGGTTGTGCCTGCCCCTCGGCCGGTCGTCGGCTGGTCGTCGGCCGGCGGTCGACCGCTCATTGTTGCTGTCAGCTTGTCCTACTGGCGCATGATGCGCGTTCAGCTTGGCAGACTTGCGGTTCTCGGGGCGGACCAGGGGAAGGACGACGGGTGTGAGTGAGCTGGTGACCGGCGAGGCGGTGGCGCTCGAACTACGCCCCGCCAAGCTGCCGAGCAGGGCACTGGCGGTGTTGCTCGACCTGACCGTGGCCATGCTCGTCTACATCGTCGTGGCCACGGTGCTGGTCGCATCGACGGCGTCCCTGGACGACGCTGCGCAGATGGCGCTGTCGATCGCGTCGTTCCTGCTGGTACTGGTGGGCGGGCCGATCGCGGTGGAGACGCTCAGCCATGGGCGCTCGCTGGGGAAGATGGCGTGCGGGCTGCGGGTGGTGCGGGACGACGGTGGACCGATCCGGTTCCGGCATGCGCTGATGCGCGGGGCGCTCGGTGTCGTGGAGATCCTGGTGACGTTCGGGGTGGTCGCGTGTATCGCCTCGCTGGTGTCGGCGCGGGGGCGGCGGCTCGGGGATGTCTTCGCGGGCACGCTGGTCGTGCGGGAGCGGGTGCCGGCCGGGCAAGCCGGTTCCGTGCCGCCTCCGCCGCCGTGGCTGGCGGGGCGTTTCTCGGCGCTCGACCTGTCTGCGGTCCCGGACGGTCTGTGGCTCGCCGTCCGTCAGTACCTGACGCGGATGCAGCAGCTCGACCCCCAGGTGTCCTGGGCGATGGCGGAGCGGCTGGCGGCCGATCTGGCGGCGCGCACGGGGGCCCCGGCGCCGCAGGGTGTTCCGCCGGCCGCCTATCTGGCCGCGGTGGTGCAAGAACGTCAGGCGCGTGAGGCCCGGAAGGCTTTCGGCGGCGCACCGGCCGTCGCGGGGGCACCCTCCGGTGGGCCGCCCTTCGGCGGTGTGCCCGTTGCCGGTGAGGCGCCGTCCGGTTTTCCCGCGGCGGGCTGGGCGCCGGGCGGCCATGTCGCTCCGGTGGCGCAGCCTCCCGCGCCGGGTGCGTACGCCCAGCCGCCGTCTTCGCCGCCGGTGGGGTACCCCGTTCAGGACGGTACGCGGGCTCCGGAGCCCGTCATGCCGCCCGTGCCGCCGGCCGGGGGCACGGCTCCGGCCGACCGTCCAGGCACCGGCTTCGTGCCGCCCGCGTAGGCGGGCAACCCGGGTCAGCCGAAGGCCGACGGGGGCGATTCGAGGTCTTCCAGTTCGACGCCGGGTGCGGCCAGCACCACGTCGCCGGCGATGTGAACGGTGTGCCTCTCGCCCGTGTCCAAGGCTGTGACCTGGTATTCGTCCACGGTCAGGGGGCCGTTGTCAGTGGCGTGTGCTTCGCTGTTCACCAAGGCCCAGGACTGGTCCACGGTGCGTGGGGCGAGGACCGGGTCCGTGAAGGCCACGAGGCGTACGCGGGTCGCGGAGGCGGAAGGGGTGAGGCGCAGGAGACGGGCGGTGGCGATGAGGAAGGCCGGGGAGGTGCCGGTGAAGGCGTGGGCGCGCACATTGCCTTCGGTGGCATGAGAGCCGGTGGGGTCGGTGCGGACCCAGGTGACGCCGTCGAGGGCGGCGCCGCGCACCTGCCAGCCGGCCGCGTGGAGTTCGAGGCGGATGGGGCGGCCGAGTTCGTCGATGGCGAGGTCGACCGAGCCGCTGGGTTCGCCGGACGGGGTGGTCAGCCGCGAGGCATAGCGCCAGCCGGAGGGGCCGGGGGCGCACTGGAAGTGTTCTTGTGCGAAGGGGGTGCGATGGTGCGGATCGAGGAGCGAATAACGGCCGCGGGGCATGGGGGTCCTGGGGCTTGACGGGCTGGTGGTCCGGTCGGCTCGACGGACCGTCCCGGCCGGTGTGACGGCCGGTCGGACCAAAGGGGCAGGCCCCCGGCACGGGGGTGCGGGGGCCTGCCTCGGAGGGACCGGCGCCGGAGGGGTACGTCCGTGGCGGGACGCACACTCCCCGGAGATTCGCCTGTGGGGCGGTGCTCAGTAGCGGTAGTGCTCCGGCTTGTACGGGCCCTCGACGTTCACGCCGATGTACGCGGCCTGCTCGGGGCGCAGCGTGGTCAGCTTCACGCCGAGCGCGTCCAGGTGAAGGCGGGCGACCCGCTCGTCGAGGTGCTTGGGCAGCGTGTAGACGCCGGTCGGGTACTCGTCGGGCTTGGTGAACAGCTCGATCTGGGCCAGGGTCTGGTCCGCGAAGGAGTTGGACATCACGAACGACGGGTGACCGGTGGCGTTGCCCAGGTTCAGCAGACGGCCCTCGGACAGCACGATGATCTTCTTGCCGTCCGGGAAGGTCCAGGTGTGGACCTGCGGCTTGACCTCGTCCTTGACGATGCCGGGGACCTTGGCGAGGCCGGCCATGTCGATCTCGTTGTCGAAGTGGCCGATGTTGCCGACGATCGCCTGGTGCTTCATCTTGGCCATGTCCGAGGCCATGATGATGTCCTTGTTGCCGGTCGTGGTGATGAAGATGTCGGCCTTGTCGACGACCTCTTCGAGGGTCGTGACCTGGTAGCCGTCCATGGCCGCCTGGAGCGCACAGATCGGGTCGATCTCGGTGACGATGACGCGGGCGCCCTGTCCGCGCAGGGACTCCGCGCAGCCCTTGCCCACGTCGCCGTAGCCGCAGATGACCGCGGTCTTGCCGCCGATCAGGACGTCGGTGGCGCGGTTGATGCCGTCGACCAGGGAGTGGCGGCAGCCGTACTTGTTGTCGAACTTCGACTTGGTGACGGCGTCGTTGACGTTGATCGCCGGGAAGAGGAGGACGCCGTCGCGCTGCATCTCGTACAGGCGGTGGACGCCGGTGGTGGTCTCCTCGGTGACACCGCGGATCTCGGAGGCCAGCTGGGTCCATTTCTGCGGGTTCTCGCCGAGGGTGCGGTGGAGCAACTGGAGGATGACGCGGTGTTCGTCGGACTCGGCGGTCTCCAGGCCGGGGACCTTGCCGTCCTTCTCGTACTCGACGCCCTTGTGGACGAGGAGGGTGGCGTCACCGCCGTCGTCCAAGATCATGTTGGGGCCGCCGGTGGCGCTGTCCGGCCAGGTCAGCGCCTGCTCGGTGCACCACCAGTACTCCTCCAGAGTCTCGCCCTTCCAGGCGAAGACCGGGATGCCCTGGGGGTTGTCGGGCGTGCCGTTCGGGCCGACGGCGATGGCGGCGGCCGCGTGGTCCTGGGTGGAGAAGATGTTGCAGGACGCCCAGCGGACGCGGGCGCCGAGGGCGACCAGGGTCTCGATGAGGACGGCGGTCTGCACGGTCATGTGCAGGGAGCCGGTGACACGGGCGCCGGCGAGGGGCTGCGCCTCGGCGTACTCCTTGCGGATCGCCATGAGGCCCGGCATCTCGTGCTCGGCGAGGGTGATCTCCTTGCGGCCGAACTCGGCCAGGGAGAGGTCGGCGACCTTGAAGTCCTGTCGGCTGTCGACAGTCGTCATTGCGAGCTGCTCCTCGGGGTTGGGGCGAGGTGGGTACGGCTGGTCTGCGCGGCGGCGGACAGGGGTGCCCGAAAAGAGGACACAGGCATGCCCACGTACACGCAGCGCAGTCCGTCGGAGGCCCTCTCTCCCTCGGTCGGCCCGCACCGGGGCCGCCCGACCGCCATCAGCAGCGACGTCTGGCTCCGTCCCAAGCTACACCGCAGGACCGTGCCGTCCCCAGTCGGTCTGCGAACACTTCACGCCGTTCCGGGGCGTCGTGGGCGGGCCGAAGGTCGGGGGCGGGCCGAAGGTCGGGGGCGGGCCGAAGGTCGGGGGCGGGCCGGGGTCAGTGCCCGGCCGCGTGCGGGGTGGGGCCGCCGGGGGCGGCTTCCGGGTCGGGGCCGCGGGTGGCCTCGGCCTCGCTGTAGATGTCCGGTTCCAGGTAGATGACCCGGGCGATGGGGACGGCGGCGCGGATGCGGGCCTCGGCGGCGTCGATGGCATCGGCGACCTCGGTGGCCGTGTCGTCGTGCTGGACCGCGATCTTGGCGGCGACCAGCAGTTCCTCGGGGCCGAGGTGGAGCGTGCGCATGTGGATGACGCCGGTGACGGTGTCGCCGTCGGTGATCGCGGCCTCGATCTTCTTGACCTCCTCGACGCCAGCGGCCTCGCCGAGGAGCAGCGACTTGGTCTCGGCGGCGAGGACGAGGGCGATGAGGACGAGCAGGACACCGATGCACAGCGTGCCGATGCCGTCCCAGATGCCGTCGCCGGTGACCAGGGCCAGGCCGACGCCGCCGAGGGCGAGGACGAGACCGATCAGGGCGCCGAAGTCCTCCAGGAGGACCACCGGCAGCTCGGGGGCCTTGGCACGGCGGATGAACTGCGACCAGGAGAGCGTGCCGCGCTGCTCGTTGGACTCCTTGATGGCCGTGCGGAAGGAGAAGCCCTCCGCGATGATCGCGAAGACGAGGACGCCGACCGGCCAGTACCAGTGCTCCAGCTCATGCGGGTGGCGGATCTTCTCGTAGCCCTCGTAGACGGCGAACATGCCGCCGATCGAGAAGAGGACGATCGAGACGAGGAAGGCGTAGATGTAGCGTTCGCGGCCGTAGCCGAAGGGGTGCTGCGGGGTCGCCTCGCGCTGGGCCTTCTTGCCGCCGATGAGCAGCAGGAACTGGTTGCCGGAGTCGGCGAGGGAGTGCACGCCCTCGGCGAGCATCGACGACGAGCCGCTGAACGCGAACGCCACGAACTTCGATACCGCGATCGCGAGATTGGCGCCGAGTGCCGCCACGATCGCCTTGGTGCCGCCTGACGCGCTCATGTGTCGCGTTGTCCCTTCGCCTACGTACGTCTACGCCGTCCAGGCCGGTGCCGGTTGTCTTTGCCCGCCCTTTGCCGGTGGGCCATTCTTGCAGCCCGTTCGGGTGGTGGTGCGGCAGGTGTCCACAACCTCGGTCGGATCGTCGGACAAGTCCGGTCAGAGTCGTACGGTGGCTCGGAAGAGGGTGCCGGTTCCGGACACCTCCGCCTTCTCGGCCGCCGGTACGAACACGGACTGGCCGGGGGTCAGCTCGTGCTCGCCCGCCCGTACGGAGCCGGCCGTGCACAGCAGGATCTGCGGGGTCGGCAGGGTGAGGTCGTGGGTGGTGCCGCCGGCCGGCAGGACGTACCGGGAGAGCCGGAATTCGTCGATCGGCGTCTCGTAGACCTCCTCGCCGTCCGGGGACGCCTCCGGGCGGAGCACGCCCGGGTCGCCCGGCTCGAAGCGGACGATGCGCAGCAGCTCGGGGACGTCGACGTGCTTGGGGGTGAGACCGCAGCGCAGCACGTTGTCGGAGTTGGCCATGATCTCGACGCCGAGCCCGCTCAGATAGGCGTGCGGGATGCCGGCGCCGAGGAACAGGGCCTCGCCGGGCTGGAGGCGGACGTGGTTGAGGAGCATGGCCGCGATGACGCCGGGGTCGCCCGGGTAGTGGTGGGCGATGCCCGCGTAGGGGGCGTGGTCGCCGCCGAGCCGGGCGCAGGCGGTTGCGGCTTGGGCGACGGTGTGGGCCATCTCGTCGCGGTCGGCGGTGAGGACCGCGGTGAGGACCTCGCGCAGCGCCGCGTCCGCGGGGCGGGCGTGCAGCAGGTCGACGTACGGCTTGAGGGAGTCGACGCCGAGCCCGTCGAGCAGGTCGGCGGCGCGCAGCGGGTCGCGGAAGCCGCACAGGCCGTCGAACTCGGTGAGCGCGCAGATCAGTTCGGGCTTGTGGTTGGCGTCCCGGTAGTTGCGGTGCGGGGCGTCCACCGGGATGCCGCGCCGCTCCTCGTCCGCGTAGCCCTGCCGGGCCTGTTCCAGGTCGGGGTGGACCTGGAGGGAGAGCGGGGCGCCGGCCGCGAGGATCTTCAGCAGGAACGGCAGACGCGGGCCGAACTCGGCGACCGCCTCCGGTCCCAGTTCCCGCTCGGGGTCCGCGTCGATGACGTCGACGAGTGTGCCGCGCGTGGTGCGCGAGGGCGCGCCGGGGTGGGCGCCCATCCACATCTCCGCCTGCGGTTCGCCGGTCGGCAGGGCGCCGAGGAGCTTCGGGATGGCGGTGGCCGAACCCCAGGCGTAGGGGCGGATGGTGTTGTCGAGGCGGTCCATGGGTTCTCTCTGCCGGGTGTTTGCTGCGTGGTGTCGCGGTGTACGTCTCGGGTTCGTCCCGTGTACGGCCGGCCGGACGTCGGCTACCAGATCAGGCCCCCGAAGCGAGCGCCAGGTAAACGGCGGCGAAATCCGTCATGGCGATCAGCTCGGCGAGGGTCTCCAGTTCGTCGCCGGGTTCCGGTTCCAGTTCGCTGACGGGTGTGTCGTGGCTGAGGACCAGGTCACGGGCGGCCGGGGCGGCGGTGAGGCCGCCGATGGGGCGGTCCCGGAGCAGTACCACGCGCGCGTGCAGTGCGGCCGGTTCCTCGACCCGGTCGCGGAAGAAGTCGTCCGGGTCGGCGCTGGCGGCGAGCGGGCCGGCGAGCAGGGCGCTGTGGGCGGCGAGCGCCTCGGGGAGTTCGGCGACCAGGGCGGGCCGGCCGGCCAGTTCGGCGAGGGCGGCGGCGAAACGCCGGCCCGCGGGACCGGCCGCCGCGCCCTCCGTCCAGATCACCGGGAGCGCGTCGGCGAGTTCGGCGGCGAGCGTCTTGGCGGGGTTGCTGTACGTCACGATGGCCGGGCCGCACCGCTCGGCGATGTGGTCGAGGCGGTCGGCGGCCTTCTCCAGGGCCTCGGGCGGGGCGGTGACCAGGCCGATGCGGTCGAGGAGGGCGAGCAGCGGGGTGAGCAGCGCCCACAGGACGCCCGGGGAGGACGCGGCGAGCGGTTCTTCCTGGTCGTAGGGGGCCGTCGCCATCGGTACGAACAGGCCGTGCGCGCCGGTGACCGCCTCGCCGAGCGGGGTGCGGGCGGGGGCCACGGCGACGACCGAGCAGCCGCGGCGGTAGGCCTGGTCGGCGAGGAGCGAGAGGCTGGGTTCGGTGCCGTCCGGGGTGGCGATCAGCAGCAGGTCGACGGAGCCGGCCCAGCCCGGCAGTTCCCAGCGCAGGGCGCCGGCGGCGGGGGCGACGCCGGAGGGCGCGAGCCGGATGACGGGGCTGCCGGGGCCGGCGAGCGAGCCGAGGAGGTCGGCGGCGTGGGTAGCGGCGGCGCCGGGGCCGGCGATCAGGACCGACCGGGGCCGGCCGTCCGGCTTGAGGTCGCCGATGCCGGCCTCGACGGCCTGGCGGGCGGCGGTGCGCACGCGGGCACCGGCTTCCGCGGCGCCTCGTAGGAGACCTCGGCGGTCGGCCTCGGCGAGGCCCTCCGGGGTGTCGAGCAGCGATTCGTCGAGCATGGGTGACGGCCTCCGATGCGCCGGGGTCCTGGGTGAGGGCTCTTCTGTGCGATGGGGCGCCTTGGGCCTACCGCCGGTCCCGGGCGGGGCTCGTCGTCAGGCGGGGCGGCGGGCCTCGTCTACGAGGAGGACCGGGATGCCGTCGCGGACGGGGTACGCGAGGCCGCAGTCCTGACCGGTGCAGATCAGCTCGGTGTCCTGCTCCTTGAGGGGAGCGTGGCAGGCCGGGCAGGCGAGGATCTCCAGGAGGCCGGCTTCGAGCGGCATGGGGTGTCCCTTCGGGCGGATGCGGGCGTGCACTGATGTGCCTGGTCAGGGTACCGCCGTGCGGGCGGCCCGCGGGGGCGGGTGGAGCGCTGCCCTGCGGCCCGGCACCGGACGGCAGGGGAGCCCGGCCGCACCCGGGGGCCCGGCCGTGCGGTGGCGCGATGCGGAGCGGGGTGGCCGTGGAGGTGTCGGCCGCCCCGGGGTCCGCAGGGTTCGGTGTCAGCCTCGGATGATGGCCAGCGCCTCGTCCCGCACCTTGGCCATGGTCGCCTCGTCGCGGGCCTCCGCGTTCAGCCGCAGCAGGGGTTCCGTGTTGGAGGGGCGGACGTTGAACCACCAGTCGGCGGCGGCCACGGTGAGTCCGTCGAGGTCGTCCAGGGTGACGTCCTCGCGCGTCCCGTAGGCGGCGCGGATCGCGGCGAGGCGGGCCTTCTGGTCGGCGACCGTGGAGTTGATCTCGCCGGAGCCGACGTAGCGGTCGTACTGGGCGACGAGGGCGGACAGCGGGCCGTCCTGGCCGCCGAGGGCCGCGAGGACATGCAGGGCCGCGAGCATGCCCGTGTCGGCGTTCCAGAAGTCCTTGAAGTAGTAGTGCGCGGAGTGCTCGCCGCCGAAGATCGCGCCCGTGCGCGCCATCTCCGCCTTGATGAACGAGTGGCCGACCCGGGTGCGCTGCGGGGTGCCGCCCTGCTCCTTGACGACCTCGGGGACCGACCAGGACGTGATCAGGTTGTGGATGACCGTGCCCTGCCCGCCGTTGCGGGCGAGTTCGCGGACGGCCACCAGGGCGGTGATCGCCGACGGCGACACGGGGTCGCCGTGCTCGTCGACGACGAAGCACCGGTCGGCGTCGCCGTCGAACGCGATGCCGAGGTCGGCGCCCTCCTCGCGCACCCGCTTCTGCAGGTCCACGAGGTTGGCGGGGTCGAGCGGGTTCGCCTCGTGGTTCGGGAAGGTGCCGTCCAGTTCGAAGTACATCGGGACCAGGGTCAGGGGCAGGCCGGCGAAGACCGTGGGGACCGTGTGCCCGCCCATGCCGTTGCCCGCGTCGACGACGACCTTCAGGGGGCGGATGGAGGTCAGGTCGACGAGTGAGCGCAGGTGCGCCGCGTAATCCTCCAACGTGTCGCGTCCGGTGATGGTTCCCGGTCGCGCGGTGGGCTGTGGGGCGCCCGACTCCAGCCAGCCCTCCGTCAGTTCACGGATCTGGGCGAGGCCGGTGTCCTGGCCGACCGGCGCGGCGCCCGCGCGGCACATCTTGATGCCGTTGTACTGCGCGGGGTTGTGCGAGGCCGTGAACATGGCGCCCGCGAGACCGAGGGCGCCCGAGGCGTAGTACAGCTGGTCGGTCGAGCACAGGCCGATCTCGGTGACGTCGACGCCGCGGGCCGCCGCACCCCGCGCGAAGGCACGGGCCAGGGCGGGCGACGACGGTCGCATGTCGTGGCCGGTCACGATCGCCCGGGCGCCGGTCACCTGGACGAACGCGGCCCCGAAGAGTTCGGCCAGCGTTTCGTCCCACTGGTCCGGGACCACTCCGCGTACGTCGTACGCCTTTACGATCTGCGACAGATCAGCAGCCACGGCCAACCCTCCTGAAGTCCTATCGGTCAGCACAAACTACCCGCCCGGACCTGCGGCGCGCTGTGCGGGCTCGGGGTGGCCGCTTTGCGCGTGCCGCCGAGGTCAGGGCAGCGTCCGGTCCAGGACCGGCGTGCTCTGGCCGACGACGATCAGGCACCTCACCAGGAGCAGGCCGGCGCTCCAGGGCAACACCCGGCGCAGCAGGTCGCCCTCGCGGCCGGCCAGGCCGACGGCGGCACAGGCGATGGTGAGGCTCTGCGGCGACCGGCTCCAGTTGCCCGACGGACACGGGGGGCCTCCCCGGTTTCCGTCATGCGGAAGGAGAATTCGCGTTCCGGTTGGCGGAGTGGTGGTGTTGGTGACAACCGTGCGCGCGATGGGTGTGCGGGGGTCCGCGGCAGGTTCCCCGGGGGGGTCAGTTGTCCGGTGAGCGCAGCACCCGCAGATGGCCGCGGCGGGCGACCTCCATCGGATCCGCCGCGCGCCCTCCGCCGCCGCCCGCTCCTGCCGCTCGCTCCTGGGGGCGTGCCGCCTCCCGCACGGCGTTGGCGAGCGCCTCCAGGTCGTCGCCGCTGGGGCGGGCCGGGGCCGAGCCGTCGATGAGTCGGACGACCTCCCAGCCGCGCGGGGCGGTCAGCCGCTCGGAGTGTTCGGCGCACAGGTCGTAGCAGTGGGGTTCGGCGTAGGTGGCGAGCGGGCCGAGGACCGCGGTCGAGTCGGCGTAGACGTACGTCAGCGTCGCGACGGCGGGTCGGCCGCAGGCGGTGCGCGAACAGCGACGTACAGGGCTCACGACGATGGACGGTACCGCACTCTTGAGCGGGCCGCGACGACTCTCCACCAGGTCACTCCACCGTGTCGTGCTGTGAAACGCCTCACATGCCTCTCCCGTCAGGCCCTGTTGACCTGCGCGAACGGTGACGCGGACGAAACCCGGCGCATCGGCATCCGGTCATGAGTCGGCACAAACACCGTCAATTGGCTTGAGCTCGGCGGTCCTGGAGGGATACGGAATCGTGCTCAACCTTGGCTGGAATGGTCATCACGCGACATGCGGTACAGGCCGCCCGGCCTGCGTTCCGGTTGCCGCGTGGGGACCGGCGGGCGGACCGCGCGAGGACTACGCTTCACCAGTGATGGACAACCGTGTACCGCCCCGTGCCGCCGGCCCCGGGCCCCGTCGTCGTGACCGCCACGGGCGCGGCATGCGCGGGCCCATCGCCCCGCCGCAGGTGCCGCTCGCGGCCAGTCGCGCCGAGGCGTTCGCGGACCTGGTGCAGGACTCCGTGGAACGGCTCGAACGACGGTGGCCGCAGCTCGCCGACATCGATTTCCTGGTGCTGGAGGTACCCCGGCTCGAGGGGCGGCCCGGGGACGTCTGGAGCGACGACGCCGTGCCGCTCGGCGGCACCCTGCCCGCGCGCGACGGGCACCCGGCGCGCGTGGTGGTGTACCGGCGCCCCGTGGAGATCCGCACGAAGGGGCGGGACGAGCGGGCGGCGCTGGTGCACGAGGTCGTCGTGGAGCAGGTCGCCGAGCTGCTGGGGCTCACTCCGAAGACCGTCGACCCCCGGTACGGGGAGGACTGAGCCCGCACCGCG
The DNA here is from genome assembly GCF_040298665.1 of Streptomyces sp. NPDC001508. NCBI lineage: Bacteria > Bacillati > Actinomycetota > Actinomycetes > Kitasatosporales > Streptomycetaceae > Streptomyces > Streptomyces sp. NPDC001508. Next base: position 74,492 of record NZ_JBEPAP010000038.1, on the reverse strand, counting down.
CCCTCCCCTCATCGCGCCACCCCTGGTCGCGCCTACTTCTGCAGCACCGACAGGTCCTGGTCCGCCTCCGGCACCGCGACCGTCCCCCGGTCGTCCGGGAGCGTCTGGACCGTGAAGCCGGCGACGCCGGACTCCGTGTCGGTCAGGGTGCGGGAGGCGTACACCGGGCCGCCGGAGACGGATTCCACGGTCAGGGCGTACGTACCCTTCAGCCCGGCCGGGGCCGGGATGTCGAGGTCCTGGGTCGTGCCCGCCTTGACCGGATAGGTCTTCGTCACCGCGGTGCCGCCCTCGCTGCCCGCCGAGGCCGTCACCTTGACCTGGGCGGCGGTGGTGGGGGCGGTGACGGACAGGGTCGTGTCCTTGGCGCCGTTGCCGACGACCGTCGCGCGCCGGCCGACGGGCGCGGTGGCGGGGATGAAGGCCGTCTCCTGCTCGTCGCCCTTGCCGCGTATCACGCGCAGGGCGGCGACCACCGGCACCGACCGGTCCGTCGCCGACAGGACCAGGGAGCCCGCCTCGCCACGGGTGACCTCGCCCAGGTCGATCGCCGTGGTCATGCCCGACTTCACATGCAGCGTCTCGTTGCCTGCGGGGGTGATCAGACCGTCCGGGGAGGCCAGGCGGATCTTCACGTCCGCGTCGGAGTCCGCGGGGGTGAAGGCGATCAGGCGGACGGAGGTGGCGTCCTTCGGGATGCCGGGCAGCACCAGAGTGCCGGCCGGGTCGGTGGACGCGGTCAGCCAGTCGCCGCCGTTCTTGGCGTCCAGGGCCTGGACGGCCGCGCCGACCCGCCCGCTGCGCACGTTGACGTGCAGGGTCAGATCGGCCTGCTGCTGGTCGGCCAGCGTGGACAGCAGGACGGGCTTGCTGGAGTGCGGCGGGACCGTGATGCCCTCCCCCACCGTGGACTTGACCGCGCCGTCCTTGCCGTACAGATCCAGGTCGACGACGGCCGCGTTGTCGTCGGGGTTGGTGAGGTGTACGTAGTCGGTGCGGTCGGTGTCCGTGGCGACGCCCGGGAACCAGAACTCGGTGTCCGGCGCGGTGCAGGTGACGCCCTGGAGGCCGCGGCCGGCGCCGGCGGCGACCGCGGTGGTCTCCTGGACGGTCCAGCCGGGCGCGAACTTCCCCTCGGCGGTGCCGACGAGCGCGGCGCCGTCGGCGCCGGAGGTGTCGCCGGTGGCCGGGGTGCCGGGCTTCTTGGGGGTGAGCACCGGCTTGGCGGTCTTCTTCTTGCTGTCCCCGCCCTTCTTGGCGTCGCCCGAGCCGTCCCCCGACTCCTCGGTCGCCGCCTGGAGTTGGGCCTTTCCGTCGCCGGCCGCGCCCTTGGTGACCGGGGTGAAGGACGTGTACGACGTCTCGGCGATGTCGGAGAGGCTGGGTGCGGGACACAGCAGGCTCGTGCGCTCCACGGGCAGCTCGACGGCCGCCTCGGTGGTGGTCGTGCCGGCCGCGTCCGGGGTCTCCAGCGCGGCGAATCCGGTGACGGCGGCGAGCGCGGCCGTGCCGGCGATCAGGGACAGGGTCGTGCGCTTCACTGCTGGCTCCCGTCGGGGCGCTCGCTGCCGGTGGCGGGATGCGGCTGCTGGGGCGGGTGGGGCTGGGCCGCCGGGTCGTATCCGGGGTGGTATCCGGGGTCGTAGCCCTGCTGGTACGTCGGGTCGTACGCGCCCTGCTGGGACTGGCCGCCGTACCCGTAGGGGTCGTACTGGCCGCTCTGGTACGGGTCGGACTGGTAGGCCTGCTGGTCGTAACCGCCCTGGTACGGGTCGGCGCCCTGGTACTGGCCGCCGTAGTACTCGGCGCCCGCGTAGGCCGCCGGGTCGCCTTCCCAGGCGCGCGTGTCCTCGGCCGGGTGCGTCCCCGCCTCGTAGGACTGCTGATGCGGTACGGCCGCAGGGGCCTGGGGCGCGGGCGGCGGTGTGCCGTCCGGGTCGGTCACCTCCGGTGCGCCGGATGCCTCGGCCTCCGCCTGGGCCCGCAGCCGGCGGGCGCGGCGGCCCTCGCCGGTGGTGGTCTCGGCGTCGGCTGTCTCCTCCTCGGGCAGGTCGTCGTCGATGTCGCGGCGGCGGCCGGGCAGAGCGAGCACGACCAGGACGACGGCGAGCGCGCCCTGGGCCCACAGCCAGGCGGTGTGGCCGAACGGGGCGTCGTAGGTGACGTCCAGAGTGCCGCCGGTGGCGGGGAGTTCGAAGCCCTGGGCCCAGCCGTCGACCGTGGTGCGGGTGAGCGGCTTGCCGTCCAGGGTGGCGCTCCAGCCGTCGGCGGCGGTGTCGGCCAGCCGCAGGACGCGGCCGTCGGAGCCGGACGGGATCGTGGTGTGGATCTCCACGGGCCCGGCGGCGACGGACCGCGGGCTGCCCGAGCCGTCGGCGGACACGATGGCGACGCGGGAGACCGGCCGGTCGACGCGCCACAGCGCGCTGCCGTCCTGCTGGCTGAGCCTGCTCAGGCCGGGCGTGGCGTCGAGCACGCGGCTGACCTCGCGGGGCGCACCCTTGTGGACCAGGACGTAGCGGACGGCGAAGCCGCCGAGCTGGTCCACCTGGTCGGCGCCGGAGCCGGCGACGAGGTTGGCGACGACCTTGTCGAGGGTCGCGTTCTCCCCGTCGGCGACGGCGAGTTCGGCGTCGCCCATGCGGACGCCTGAGCCACGGACGAGGATGTAGCGCACATGCGCGCCGGAGTCGCTGTCGAGGACCAGGGTGCGGGCCTGGTCGCGGGTGCCGCTCTCCTCGGCGACGAACGCGGGCACCTGCACCGGGTCGCGCCGCTGCACCGGCCCGTCGGCGCCGCGGATCATCCAGCCGGCGGCGACCAGCAGCGGTCCGGCCGCGGCGGCGAAGGCGATCAGCGCGGCGACCGGCTGGCGCCAGCCGAAGCTCTGCTCGGCCACGCGTGCGCGTGCCCCGTCGGCGCCGAGCGCGGCGGCGGCCAGGAGCGCGATGCCGTAGACGAGGGTGGCGGGCCCGGCCCAGGCGGAGCCGTTGGACAGGGCCGCGAAGAACAGCGCGACCAGGGCGGCCACCCAGGCGGCGCGGATGCCCAGTTGGCGCTCGGAGCGCAGCAGCGCGGCCAGCGCGGCCAGGACCAGACCGATGAGCATCAGCCCGTGCATCGTGCCGGGGCCGCCCGGGCTGGCGCCGAGCAGATCGAGCGCGGAGGCGGCCGAGGAGCCGTACTCCAGGCCGGCCTCCTGGAAGAAGCCGGACGGGAGCAGCGTCAGCGACCAGGGCGCGAGGATCAGCAGCGGGGTGCCCAACTGGGCGAGGAAGCGCAGGCCGTGGGCGACAACGTCAGCGCGGCGCAGGGCCAGCACGCCGACGCCGAGGATCAGGGCGATGGGCCACACGATCGGCGTGAAGGCGGTGGCCACGGTCAGCAGCAGTGCGTACGCCCAGGTGGCGCGCCAGCTGCCGCGCGCGCCCGGGCCGTGCGCCAGGCCGCTCGCGGCGATGCCCGCGCGGGCGATCAGCGGCAGCAGCACGGCCAGTACCGCGGTGCCGATCCGGCCGCCCGCGAGGGCGCCGGTGGCGGCCGGCAGGAACGCGTAGGCGACGGCCGCCCAGGCGCGCAGGAGGCGGGAGGTGACGAGCGGCCGGGAGACGAAGTACGCGGTGACGCCGGCCAGCGGCACCGAGCAGGCGAGCAGGACGGTGACCGCGAGGCCCGTCGAGCCGAAGAGCAGGGAGGCGAGCAGCGCCACGATCGCGAGGTAGGGCGGCGCGGACGGGGTGCCGCCGGCGCCGACCGGGTGCCAGGCGTCCAGGTAGCGCGACCACAGCTCGCCGGCCTCGGCCGGAGCGGGCAGCAGGGCGCCGCCGGACAGGGCGCCGCCGCCGAGCAGGGAGCGGCAGGCGGCCAGCGAGACGAGCAGCAGGACCAGGAAGAGCACCGGGCCGGGCTTGCGGGCGATGCGCTTGAGGCGGGCGAACTGCTCGATCTCCAGGAAGTCCGCGTCGTCGCCGCCGGGCCCGGACTCCACCGCGCCGCCGTGCCGTCCGGCCGAGGAGACCTCGGGGTCGGAGGCGCCGAAGAGGTTGCCCGCGACCTGCTCCACGGTGGCCCGCACGGTCGCGCCGGGCGGCGGGAACAGCGGGCGCAGTTCGGCCTTGTCGGTCTGGGGACGGCCGCGGCTGCGCCGGCCCGCGGCGATCCGCTCGGGCCGCAGCAGCACGCCCAGCAGACCGCGGACCTCGTCGACGGCCTGCCCGGGGACCTTGCCGACGAGATAGGCGACGGTCCGCAGGAGGGTGCCGAGCACGAGGCGCAGCAGGATCCAGGGCAGCACCGCCGTACGGGCGTTGACCAGGAGGGTGTAGACGGCGCCCGCCTTGTCGACCTTGTGCGGTGAGGCGGCGGTGCGGCCCCCGCAGTCGACGGTGCGGCGCTCGCGGGAGGCGGCCTCGGCGTGCCGCACGACGGCCTCGGGGGCGATGAGGACGCGGTGGCCGGCGGCCTGGGCGCGCCAGCACAGGTCGACGTCGTCGCGCATGAGGGGCAGCCGGCGGTCGAAGCCGCCCAGTTCCTCGAAGACATCGCGCCGGATCAGCATGCCGGCGCTGGAGACCGACAGGACGCGCTGCACGTGGTCGTGCTGGCCCTGGTCCTGTTCGCGGCGGTCGAGGCCGGTCCAGCGGCGGCCGGAGTTGGCGATGCTGACGCCGACCTCCAGGAGCTGTCGGCGGTCGTACCAGCCGCGGAGCTTAGGGCCGACGACGGCGACGTCGTCGCGGCCCAGCTCCATCTCGTTGTCGACCACGCGCAGCAGCTGGGCGAGGGCGTCGGGCTCGGGAGCACAGTCGTCGTGCAGCAGCCACAGCCACTGGACCGGTTCCCCGTGCGGCAGTTCCGGCAGGTCGTAGGCGTCGTCGCGCCAGGTGCGCGTGACGGGGTCCCAGCCGCTGGGGCGCCTCAGATACGGCAGGTCGTCCGGGGTGAGGAACGGTGCGGTGCGGTGGGCCTCCTCGACGGCCTGGCCGAAGCCGGTGCGGCGGGCGAGGTGCAGGACGCGATCGGCGCCGAGCGCGTCGGTGACGAGCTGGGCGGAGTCGTCCGCGCTGCCCGTGTCGGCCGCCACCGCGTACTGGACGGGCCGCTCCTGGCCGTACAGCCCGGCGAGGGCGTCGGGCAGCCAGCGGGCGCCGTCGTGGGAGACGAGCACCGCGGTCACCACGTGACGCGGAAACTCGGGGTGGTGGGCGGGGTCGAACGCCGCCGAGCGGTCTGGGTCGAACGCTGCCGGGCCGGCAGGGTCGAACGCTGCTGCGGCAGCGGCGTCTTGACGGGCTGCCGTATGGCTGTGCACGGACATCGAGGTACGGGCCCCGGTTCGGTGGACTGTGGTGGACGCCTGTGCCCCGAGGGGGCACGGGGGCGTCTCGGACGAGCGACCACACTATCGGCTGGGCATGCCGACGGCCCGCCGCCTGTGGATAACCCACCTGCTACGGGCCGTTCGTGACCTCTGTACGTGAAGGTTCCGTGCTGTTCGAATCAGACGGCCGCCTTCTTCAGGCGGCGGCGTTCACGCTCGGACAGGCCGCCCCAGATGCCGAAGCGCTCGTCGTTGGCGAGGGCGTATTCCAGGCACTCGGAGCGGACCTCGCAGGCGAGACAGACCTTCTTGGCCTCTCTGGTCGAGCCGCCCTTCTCGGGGAAGAATGACTCGGGGTCGGTCTGGGCGCACAGCGCGCGCTCCTGCCAGCCGAGTTCCTCGTCCGCGTCGTCGACCAGCAGTTGCTGCACCAGCTCGGTCATGTGCGCCCCTCGTCTGTCTTTCACGTCCCCGTGTGGTGGCCGTTACCGATTTCGGCTGAACGACACGAGTGAAATTACAAGTGTGCTGCTCCGGGCGAGTCAAGCCGAGATCTGCTATTGGGCCCGTTATTCACTCTGCGGAACCAAGGCCGTGCGGAAAGTGTTCAAATCGCCATAAACCTTGCCACGCCGAGGGGGCCCGGGAGGGCCGCCGACCTCGCACAGACATCCGTACGGAGAAGGACGCCCAGGAGTTCGATCGCGTTCCGACGAGACCCGTGCTCCCGGATGTGCGCCATGTCTCCCGGACACCCGGTGGGCAAACCTTTCCTCCCGCAGATGAACCGGATGAGGTGAAGCATGTGCCACATTTCGAGCGTCGAGTTGACAGTGCGGGTGTGAACCGCTGTCCTTGTGGGCATGCTCGCGCATTCGGCACTCATCCCGACCCGCTCCGCCGGGTCGCACGGGGCTGCCCGCGCCCGCTGTAGCTGTTGTCTCTGTTCCGGCTGTTGAGCCACCCGCGCTCCGGCCGCCCCCACGCCTCCGCTTGGTAGGCCCCTTTTCCTTTCGTACCGCCCTTCCTTCGGTTCGCCGTTCCATAAGCCGCCCCTCTTTCCTGCCGAGGACCCACAGCACCCCCATGAACAGCGAGAACGACCTCCAGATCGCCGGCGATCTCCTCGAAGTCCCGCACCTGCTCCAGCCACCGCGCGAGCACCCGGCCACCGTCGCCGAGTTCGTCGGCCTCGCCCGCGCGGTCGCGGCCGACCGCGCCCAGTGGGAGCACCTCGTCCGGTACGACGCGACGACCCGCTGGTACCACCGGCTGCGCACCGGCCCCGGCTACGAGGTGTGGCTGCTGTCATGGGTGCCGGGTCAGGGCAGCGGGCGGCACGACCACGGCCGCTCCTCCGGAGTGCTGACGGTCCTGGAGGGCGCGCTGACCGAGCGGACGCGGCAGGGCACCCGCGTACTGGCGCCGGGCGTGCAACGGGTGTTCGCGCCGGGCTATGTGCACGAGGTGCTCAACGACGCGCTGGAGCCCGCGGTCAGCCTGCACGTCTACCACCCGGGCCTCACGGAGATGCCCATGCACACCGCCCCGCACTGCGAGGCGCGCGTCGACCCGCGTCCGGTGACCGCCTGACGCGTTGTCGTACCCGGCTGACACACTGGCCCCATGCGCATTGTGGTTCTGGCAGGCGGCATCGGCGGTGCCCGGTTCCTGCGCGGCCTGAGGCAGGCCGCGCAGGACGCGGACGTCACGGTCATCGGCAACACCGGCGACGACATCCACCTCTTCGGGCTGAAGGTCTGCCCGGACCTCGACACGGTGATGTACACGCTCGGCGGAGGCATCAACGAGGAGCAGGGCTGGGGTCGGGCCGACGAGACCTTCCACCTCAAGGAGGAACTCGCGGCGTACGGGGTCGGTCCCGAGTGGTTCGGGCTCGGCGACCGGGACTTCGCCACACACATAGTGCGGACGCAGATGCTGGGCGCCGGCTATCCGCTGAGCGCGGTCACCGAGGCACTGTGCGACCGCTGGAAGCCGGGCGTACGGCTGATCCCGATGACCGACGACCGCGTCGAGACGCATGTGGCGGTCGAGATCGACGGCGAGCGCAAGGCCGTCCACTTCCAGGAGTACTGGGTGCGGCTGCGCGCCTCCGTTCCCGCCGAGGCCGTCGTGCCGGTCGGCGCCGAGCAGTCCAAGCCGGCGCCGGGTGTCCTGGAGGCGATCGCCGAGGCGGACGTGATCCTCTTCCCGCCGTCCAACCCGGTCGTCTCCGTCGGCACGATCCTGGCCGTGCCCGGTATCCGGGAGGCGATCGCCGACGCCGGGGTGCCGGTGGTGGGCCTGTCCCCCATCGTCGGGAACGCGCCCGTGCGCGGGATGGCCGACAAGGTGCTCGCGGCGGTGGGGGTGGAGTCCACGGCCGCGGCGGTCGCCGAGCACTACGGCTCGGGGCTGCTCGACGGCTGGCTGGTCGACACGGTCGACGCGGACGCGGTCGAGCGGGTGGAGACCGCCGGCATCCGCTGCCGGGCCGTGCCGCTGATGATGACCGACGTGGACGCGGCCGCGCAGATGGCGCGTGAGGCGCTGGCACTCGCGGAGGAGGTGCGGGGAGCGTGAGCGACGAGACGATCCCGCGGCGGGCCGTAACCGGTGGCACCGCCGACACCGGCACACGTGCGGGCGCGCTCGCCGCGACCGGCGCCGGGGACAGCGATGCGGGCGACGCCGACGCGACTGACGGGCCTGCGGCTGGCGCGGACGGTGGGGTGGCCGACGCCGCTGACGAGCCTGCGGCTGGCGCGGACGGTGGGGTGGCTGGTTTTCGGGTCTGGGCGCCTGACGGGATTCCCGAGGTGCAGCGCGGTGACGACATCGGCAAGCTGATCGCCGCCGCCGAGCCCGGGCTGCGCGACGGGGACGTGCTGCTCGTCACATCCAAGATCGTGTCCAAGGCGGAGGGGCGCGCCGTCGAGGCGGCCGACCGGGAGGCGGCGATCGACGCGGAGACGGTACGGGTCGTGGCCCGGCGCGGCCCGCTGCGAATCGTCGAGAACCGGCAGGGCCTGGTCATGGCCGCCGCCGGGGTCGACGCCTCCAACACCCCGGCAGGGACCGTGCTGTTGCTGCCCGAGGACCCGGACGCGTCCGCGCGCGCGATCCGCGACGGGCTGCGCGACGCCCTCGGCGTGGACGTCGGGGTCGTGGTCACCGACACGTTCGGACGGCCCTGGCGCGCGGGGCTCACGGACGTGGCGATCGGCGCCGCGGGCGTGCGGGTCCTGGACGATCTGCGCGGCGGCACGGACGCGTACGGCAATCCGCTCAGCGCCACCGTCGTCGCCACGGCGGACGAACTGGCCGCAGCGGGCGACCTGGTGAAGGGCAAGGCGGACGGGCGGCCCGTCGCCGTGCTGCGCGGGCTGCCCCACCTGGTGGCCGGGGAGCATGCGCCGGGCGCGCGTGCCCTGGTGCGCGACGCGCGCGACGACATGTTCCGGCTCGGCACCTCCGAGGCGATACGGGAGGCGGTGACCCTGCGGCGTACCGTGCGGGCCTTCACCGACGAGCCCGTCGATCCCGGGGCGGTACGGCGGGCGGTGGCCTCCGCGGTGACCGCGCCGGCCCCGCACCACACGACGCCGTGGCGGTTCGTGCTGCTGGAGTCGGCCGACGCGCGGACCCGGCTGCTCGACGCCATGCGGGACGCCTGGATCGCGGACCTGCGGCGCGACGGCAAGAGCGAGGAGTCGATCGCGAAACGGGTGCGCCGCGGGGAGGTGCTGCGCGGGGCGCCCCATCTCGTCGTGCCGTGCCTCGTCATGGACGGCTCGCACACCTATGGGGACGCGCGGCGCGACGGTGCCGAGCGGGAGATGTTCGTGGTCGCCATGGGCGCGGGCGTGCAGAACTTCCTGATAGCGCTGGCCGGGGAGCGGCTGGGGTCGGCGTGGGTATCGTCGACGATGTTCTGCCGGGACGTGGTGCGCGAGGTTCTGGGGCTGCCCGGCACCTGGGATCCGATGGGCGCGGTGGCGGTCGGGCATCCGGCGGAGCGGCCCCGGCCGCGGCCCGAGCGCGAGGCGTCGGCGTTCGTGGAAGTACGCTGACGGTGCCGTATGAGCGCCTGGTCTCGTACGTCTCGTAGGACTACTCCGGCAGCTCTGGGACCCCATCGTGGCAGGACGCTTCGCTCCGCGGCCCACGCGTACGACCGTGCGCGGCGGGCACATCGCCGTGCCCGCGGGCGTGCCGCGGCAGACCGGACCGGCTCCGGGGCGGGTACGGACCTGGGTGCCGGACGGGCCGCTCGACCTCGGGCTGGTGCTCGGGCCGCTCAGGCGCGGGCCGGCGGACCCCACGTTCCGGGCCACGCCGGACGGGTCCGTGTGGCGGGCCAGCAGGACGCCCGACGGGCCCGGGACGCTACGGGTGTGCGCGTACGGCGGCGGGGTGCGCGGGGAGGCGTGGGGTCCGGGGGCGGACTGGCTGCTGGAGCGGCTGCCTGAGCTGCTCGGTGCGGCGGACGACCCCGACGTGTTCGCGCCGCGGCACCGGCTGGTGGCCGTGGCCCGGCGCCGGCGGCCGGGGCTCAGGCTCACCCGGACCGGGCTGGTGCTGGAATCGCTGATCCCGTCGGTCCTGGAGCAGAAGGTCACGACCGGCGAGGCGTACCGGGCGTGGCGGCTGCTGGTGCGCACGTTCGGGGATCCGGCGCCGGGGCCGATGGCCGGGCGCCTGTGGGTGATGCCCGCGCCGCGGACGTGGGCGCTGATCCCGTCCTGGGAGTGGCATCGGGCCGGGGTCGACGACAAGCGGGCGTCGACGATCCTGCGTTCGGTGCGGGTCGCCGCGCGGCTGGAGGAGGCGGCCGGTATGGAACCGGCGGACGCGCAGGCGCGGTTGGAGCTGGTGCCGGGGATCGGGCCCTGGACGTCGGCGGAGACGGTGCAGCGCAGTCATGGGGCGCCGGACGCGGTGACCGTGGGGGATCTGCATCTGCCGGGGATCGTGGGGTGGGCGCTCGCCGGGGACCGGTACGCGGACGACGCCGCGATGTTGTCGCTGCTTGAGCCGTACGCGGGCCAGCGGCACCGGGCCGCCCGCCTCATCCTCCTGAGCGGAAGGGCACCGGCCCGCCGCGCCCCCCGCATGCCCCGCACGGACATCGGCCTGCTGTAGCCCCCGCGCCGACAAGACCTCCGCGCAACGGCACACACCCAACGCCACCCCCCTCACGCCCCGCACGGACATCAGCCTGCCGTAGCCCCCACGCCCACAGGACCTCCGCACCCAACGGCACACACCCAACGCCACCCCCGTCACGTCGGCGACGACAAGAACCACGGCCGACGCGCGGTCCGCGAGGCCGGAGGGCACCCAACTGCGTGCCGCCGGGCGACCGCGGCCTGGCGGGCCGGGGGGGCCTGGCGGGCCGGGGGGGCCTGGCAGGCCGGGGGCTCCGGTGTGATGGGGGGCGCCCCCGGAGGGGGTTACTGGTCTGAGGAGAAGCGGACTGCGCCGGCTGGGATGTGGGCGTCGCACCATACCCGGGCGCCCTCGCGGAGTTCGTTGTCGGCGCCGATCACCGCGCCGTCGCCGATGACCGTGCCGGTCAGGACGGAGCGTTCGCCGACCCGGGCGCGGGTGCCGATCAGGGAGTCGGTGATGACGGCGCCGGGTTCGATGACCGCGCCGGGCAGGATCGTGCTGCCGAACACCCGGACGCCGCCGGCCACGAAGGCGCCCTCACCCACCACCGTGCCGCCCGTCAGCTTCGCGTCCGGCGCCACCCGTGCCGTCGGCAGCACCAGCCGGTCCCCGCAGCGACCGGGGACGGCAGGCGAGGGGACCCGGCCCAGCACCAGGTCGGCCGAGCCGCGCACAAAGGCGGCCGGGGTGCCCAGGTCGAGCCAGTACGTCGAGTCCACCATCCCCTGCAGATGGGCCCCGGCCGACAGCAGGTCCGGGAAGGTCTCGCGCTCCACCGACACCGGGCGGCCCGCCGGGATCGTGTCGATCACCGAGCGCCGGAAGACATACGCCCCGGCGTTGATCTGGTCGGTGACGATCTCCTCGGGGGTCTGCGGTTTCTCCAGGAACGCGAGGACGCGGCCCGTGTCGTCGGTGGGCACCAGACCGTAGGCGCGCGGGTCGGTCACCTGGGTGAGGTGCAGGGAGACATCGGCGCCCGTCGACTCGTGTGTGTCCACCAGCGCCCCGATGTCGAGGCCCGTGAGGATGTCCCCGTTGAAGACCAGCACCGGGTCGTCGGGCCCCGAGTGCAGGCGCGCGGCGACGTTGCGGATCGCGCCGCCCGTGCCCAGTGGCTCCTCCTCGGTGACGTACTCGATGTGCAGGCCGAGCGCCGCGCCGTCACCGAAGTACGGCTCGAAGACCTCGGCCAGATAGCTCGTGGCGAGGACGATGTGGTCCACGCCGGCCGCTCTGGCCCGGGCCAGTTGGTGGCTGAGGAAGGGAACCCCGGCGGCCCGGACCATGGGCTTGGGCGTGTGCACCGTGAGGGGACGCAACCGGGTGCCCCTGCCGCCGACCAGGAGGATGGCTTCTGTCACCTGTCGTCTCTGCTTCCTGCCGGGACCGGCCGAACTGTCTTCCGGCCGGCCAGTGTATGCAGACCCTGCGATGACGCCCTGATGGCCGCGCGGTGTCCCGGACATCCGCGTACGGATTTCCCCCGGCCGTCCCCGACGGCGTGAACGCGTGCCGCGGCCTCAGCGCCCCTGGTAGCGGGCCGCGGCGGAACGGGCCGAGCCGAGCTTGGAGTACAGGTGCTTGCCCGGGCAGTCCGTGGCGTATCCGTCCCGATGGCCGGAGATCACGTTCAGTCGTACGTTCTTCCCCTTGGGGTACAGGTTCCCACCGCCGGACTTGAGGTATGTCTTGCCCTTCGGATCGGCGCCGAAGAGCCCGAGCTTCCACGCCGTCAGCTTGGCGACGGCGGTCACCGCGGAGGCGGTCGGCTTGCTGGAGTTGAACGTGCCGATGGCCGCGATTCCCATGCTGTCGCTGTTGAACCCGAGGGTGTGGGCGCCCAGGACGGCCTTGGTCACGCCACCGGCGCGGCCCTCGTAGATGGTGCCGCACTTGTCCACGAGGAAGTTGTAGCCGATGTCCCGCCAGCCCATGCTCTTGACGTGGTAGCGGTAGATACCGCGGATGACGGACGGGGCCTGCGCGCACTTGTAGTTGTTGCCCGAGGCGGTGTGGTGCACGAACGCCGCCTTGACCGACTTGGTGTAGACGAAGCCCCGTTCACGCAGTTTCTCGTCCGCGCCCCAGCCGTGCCGTGTGACGATGCGCGGGCGCGGCCCGACATACGGCTGGGCGTGCTCCGCCCCGGGCCGTGGGGCACCGCGCAGGGCGAGCGCCTCCCGCTCGGTGTCCTTCTTGCTCAGCGACGGGATCTCGGCGGCGCCGAGGGGGACGAGGTCGGTGTTGGCGGCCGAGGCGCCGGCTTCGGCGTCGTCCAGATCGACATGGGTGCGGGAGGCGTCGGCCGGTGAGAGCTGGCGCGGGGGTTCCGTACCGGGGTCGATCAGTTCCAGACGCAGCCCCGAGGGCAGGGGGGACGGGGAGCCGCCGGTGCGGCCGTCGCCGGTGGCCGGTGCGGCATCGGCCCGGACCCGTAGCTCCACGGCGTCCGAGTCGCCCACCCACAGCGGGGCCGTGGCGCCGCGCACCCGGCCCGAGGTGCTTTCCGCGCTGCCCGGGTCCGCCCCGTGGTCGGCGTTGTGCGTCTCGACGTCCTGCCAGCCGGACCACTTGCCGGTGGCGGCGGAGCGGGTGCGGACCTGGACCTGGCCGTGGAGTTCGGTGCCGGGGTTGTCCCAGACCACGCCGACGAGTGAGAAGTGGCGTACGTCCCGGCGGTGCACGCCCTGCTCGGAGACGGAGCCGAGGACGCGGTCACGGGTGAGGGGGACGAGGGGCAGCGACTGGGTGCCGCCGGGCACGGCGGCGTCGGTCGGCCGGCCGACGGTCGTGGCCCCGTCCGCGGTCGGTGCCGGTCTCGCGGCCGGTGCCGGTCTCGCGGCCGGTGCCGGTCTCGCGGCCGCGGCGGTCGGGGCGGGCGCGGCGGTCGGGGCGGTCGGGGCGGGCGCGGCGGTCGGGGCGGTCGGGGCGGTCGGGGCGGGCGCGGCGGTCGCGGGCAGGGTCAGCGGGAGGGCGAGTACGGCCGCGCAGGTGAGACCGACCGAGGGGGCACCGATCGAAGAGGAGAAATATCCACGCATGCCCATGATCTTGAACATAGTCACACATATCTGTCCATCGGTGAACTGACGGCCCGTCGGCTGCCGCTCCCCCGAACCGGTGGCGCCGCCCATCGGTGCGCGCTCACGCCGCCGCGTACCCTTGCACGGGTGAACGCCACCGATCGCACCCCTGCCGACCTGCTGCGTTCCGCGCTCGCCGCGGACCCCGTACGCCCCCTGGTGACCTTCTACGACGACGCCACGGGCGAACGCGTCGAACTGTCCGTGGCCACCTTCGCCAATTGGGTGGCCAAGACCGCGAATCTGCTCCAGGGCGACCTGGCCGCCGGACCCGGGGACCGGGTCGCGCTCCTGCTGCCCGCGCACTGGCAGACCGCGGTGTGGCTGCTGGCGTGTTCGTCGGTGGGCGCGATCGCGGACGTGGCCGGGAATCCCGCCGCGGCCGACGTCGTGGTGAGCGGGCCGGACTCGCTGGAGGCGGCGCGGGCCTGTTCCGGCGAGCGGGTCGCGCTGGCGCTGCGCCCGCTGGGCGGGCGTTTCCCGCAGCCGCCGGCCGGGTTCGTCGACTACGCCGTGGAGGTGCCGGGCCAGGGGGACCGGTTCGCGCCCTTCGCGCCGGTGGATCCGGAGGAGCCGGCGCTGATCGTGGCCGGGGCGGAGATGACGGCGGCCGAGGTCGTGGAGCGGGCCCGCGGCGACGCGCCCGCGCTGGATCTGGTCGGGCCCGGCTCCCGGCTGCTGTCGGGACTGCCGTACGACACCTGGGAGGGGCTCAGCGCCGGGCTGTACGCGCCGCTGGCCGTCGGCGGGTCCGTGGTGCTGTGCCGGAACCTGACGCGGCTGGACGAGGCGGCGCTGGCCAAGCGGATGGAAACCGAACGGGTGACCGCGGCACGCCACTGAGCGGACGGCTCCGCCCGGAAGCAACGGCCCAACCGCCCCGGCGGCACCCGCGCCCGCCCACGCCGACCGGAGCAGACGCCAGCCCCGACGGCACCCGCAACCGCCCGCCGACCGGAACAGAAGGCGCCGGAGCGCAGAGGCGGCCACGCCCGGCGTGGAGAGCGGTCCCGCCCGGGAACGAGCACCGCCCTGCCAGGGAACGAGCATGGCGACACCGGGAATCGAGCGCGGCCCCGCCGACCGGAGCAGACGCCTGACCCCGCGCCACCGACAGGCGAGCACACCCACCCCGACCGGAGCAGACGCCAGCCCCGACGGCACCCACAACCGCCCGCCGACCGGAACAGAAGGCGACGAACAGCGGAAGCGGCCACACCCGGCATCGAGCACCGCCCCACCCGAGAACAAGCAACGACCCACCCGGGAACGAGCATGGCGACACCGGGAATCGAGCGCGGCCCCGCCGACCAGAGCAGACGCCTGACCCCGCGCCACCGACAGGCGAGCACACCCACCCCGACCGGAACGGACGCCAACCCCGACGCCACCCGCACCCACCCACGCCGACCGGAACAGAAGGCGACGAACAGCGGAAGCGGCCACACCCGGCATCGAGCACCGCCCCACCCAGGAACGAGCACACGGCCCCACCGGGGAACGAGCACCACCCACCGACCCGAGCAGACAGCGATCCCCCCGGCACCCGCAACCGCCCACACCGACCCGAGCAGACGGCGATCCCCGCGGCACCCGCAACCGCCCACACCGACCCGAGCAGGCGGTGGTCCCGGGTGGTGGGGGGTGTTACCGGAGGTTATGTGCATGTTTTGGGGTGGCTGTCGCGGCGGGGCGGCCCCGACCTCCGGAGGACTCGTCGGATTTCACCTGATTGGAGTAACACGGGGCCGCCTCTGGAACCCCCGCGGGCCATCGTCGTAGGAGCAGGACGACACGCTCGTACGCCACGAGGGGGTGGACCGGACGTGACCGACACCGCAGGTACGCCCCCCGGGAGCGACCCCGGTGCGGACGTGGGCGCCTCCGCCTCCGGAGACGGGTTGATACGCCGGCGCCGGCGGCGCTGGACACAGGGGGCGGTCCTGGGGCTGACGGCGCTGGTCCTGCTGGGCGCGGGGGGCGGCCGGCTCGCGTACACGAGACTCGACGGCGACATCACGGCGGACGAGGCGGCCGCCGCCGAGTTGGCCCGCTATGAGCGTGAGCGGCCCACGGCACTGGTGCGCGGCGCGCAGAACATCCTGCTCATCGGCTCCGACACGCGTTCGGGGGACGGCAACGGGGCGTACGGGCGGAACACGGGGAACACGGGGGCCGGGCGGTCCGACACCGCGATCCTGCTGCACCTGGGCGCCGACCGGCACAGCGCCACCGCCGTATCCCTCCCCCGGGACCTGATGGTCGCCGTGCCGAGCTGTCTGCGCCCGGACGGCGGGCGCAGCGCGCCGGGCTTCGCGATGCTCAACAGCGCCTTCGAGACGGGCGGTTCGGCCTGCGCGGTGCGCACCGTCGAGAAGCTGAGCGGCATTCGGATCGATCACTACGCCGTCGTCGACTTCAGCGGGTTCAAGGAGATGGTGGACGCCGTCGACGGGGTGGAGGTGTGTCTGCGGGAGCCCGTCGACGACAGGGCCGCCGGGCTGAGGCTGCCCGCGGGCCGGGTCACGCTCGACGGCGAGCAGGCGCTCGGCTATGTGCGGGCCCGCAAGTCGCTGGGCGACGGGAGCGACACCGACCGGATGGAGCGGCAGCAGCAATTCCTGGGCGCGCTGGTCAACAAGATGCGCGGCAACGATGTCCTGCTGAACCCGGTGAAGCTGTATCCGCTGCTGGACGCGGCCACTTCGGCGCTCACCACCGACCCGGGGCTGGCCAGTTTGCGCGGCTTGTATCAACTCGTACGCGGACTGCGGAACATCCCCACCGAACATGTGCAGTTCCTGACCGTTCCGCGGGAGTCGTATCCGTCCGACGCCAATCGCGACCAACTCGTCGAACCCGAGGCCGGAAAGCTGTTCGAGCAGTTGCGGTCCGATGCCCCGGTGACGATCACCCGGCGGATTCCATCGGAATCGGCGACAAAAAGTGGCAATTCAGGTGGGCAGAACGACCCCTCTCCGCCACCGACCTTCCGCGGGAACACCGCCACCGAGGACCCCTGCGGGTAAAGCCCGCGCCAAGGGAACGAACTTCCGTCCAGAAATATGAGGCGGATTGCCCGGTTGTAGGGAGGTGGAATTTGTCACCGCCGTCGCTTGAAGCCGAACTGGCCGGATAGTGTGAGCGATCCGGTGCACCATGCCACGAGGACCGTCCTGGGGCCGTGCACTGTTTGAACCGAGACCCGAGCGCCTGAGGGGGAAGGCGCCGCGTGGCCCCGACGGAGGATTCGGACAATCGTGGACGCGCAAGGCCGTGGGCGGGCGGACAACATCGATCCCGCAGACCAGTGGGTGCTCAATCCGAACACCGGCGAATACGAACTGCGACTGAGTCCTTCCGCACCGCAGTCGTCGGTGCCCGGCCCGCGCAGATCCGATTCCCGGGGATCCGGCCGTGCCCCGCGGGAGCGAACGGCGACGCCGGAGCGAACGGCGACGCCGGGCCGGCAGCAGAGCAGAGCACCGGGCCAGAAAACGGGCCGGGAAACGGGGAGGGCGCCCGGCCGGGAGGTTCCGCCGCAGCGCAGACGGCGGGCGGAGCCCGAGCCGCCGGCCGGCCGGCGCAGCCGCCGGCCGGTCAAGAAAAAGTCGAAGGCGAAGAAGGCCGTGGTGTGGACCGGCGGCACCATGGCGTTCGTCCTGATCGCCACCGGCGCCGCCGCCTACGCCTACCTCAAGCACCTCGAGGGCAACGTCACCACCACGGACGTGGGCAGCGCGGGCAAGCAGGGCTTCAGCAAGAACGAGGCCTTCAACATCCTCGTCATCGGCACCGACAAGCGCACCGGCAAGGGCAACGAGGGCTACGGCGACAGCGGCAGCGTCGGGCACGCCGACACCAACATCCTGCTGCATGTCTCCAAGGACCGGACGAACGCCACCGCGCTCAGCATCCCGCGCGACCTGATCGTGGACGTCCCGGACTGCCCGACGAAGCAGAAGGACGGCAGCGAGAAGGTCATCCCGGGCACGGACGGCGTCCGCTTCAACACCAGCCTGGGCCAGGACGGCCGTGACCCGGGCTGCACCATGCGCACGGTGGAGGCGGTCACCGGCATCCCCGTCGACCACTTCATGATGGCCGACTTCAACGCGGTGAAGACGCTGACGTCGGCCGTCGGCGGGGTCAATGTGTGTCTCGCCCACGCGGTGAACGACGCCAAGTCGCATCTGAATCTGCCCGCGGGCGAGTCCAAGATCGAGGGCGAGCAGGCGCTGGCGTTCGTCCGCACCCGGCATGCCTGGGGCAACCAGGGCGACCTGGACCGCATCAAGGTGCAGCAGCAGTTCCTGGCGTCGCTGATGCGCAAGATGGCCTCCAGCGACACCCTGACCAGCCCGACCAAGCTGGTGTCGCTGGCCGAGGCCGCCACCAAGGCGCTGACCGTGGACACCGGCATCGGCAAGGTCAGCACGCTGAAGGACGTGGCACTTGAGCTGAAGAAGGTGCCGACGAAGAACATCAGCTTCATGACGGTGCCGGTGCTGGACAACCCGGCGGAGGCGGTCAAGGCGACCGTCGTCGTCAACAAGACCACGGCGCCCGCGATCTTCGACGCGATCAAGAACGATGTCTCCTTCACCGAGGTGAAGAAGAAGCAGAAGGCGCAGAAGGACGCGCAGGCCGCCCGGCTCAAGGGCACCAAGTCCGACGCGTCCGAGGTCCGGGTGCGCATCCTCAACGGCGGCGCCGCGTCCGGCAGCGCGCAGGAGACCCTGCAGTGGCTGCAGAACGACGAGGGCGTGCTCAAGTCGGAGAACGCCGGCAACGCACCCGCGGAGTTGAGCAAGACCACCCTGGAGTACGGGCCGGACCAGGCGCCGCAGGCACGTAAGCTGGCCGCCATCTTGGGGTTGTCCGGTTCTGCGATGAAACCGGGCGAGAGCGTGACCAACTCCCAGGGGCTGCCGACGATAACGCTGACCCTGGGCAAGGACTTCAAGGGTGCGGGCGTGTCCCTCACCACTCCGACAAAGGCGCCGGACGTGGAGAAGTCCACTGCAGACAAGGTCAAGTGCGCCTCGTAGGTAACCCAACGGGCCCGTCGCGCGTCTAACCCGACGCGGGACGGGCCCGTTGCAGGGCGCAGGGTGGGGAGGGCAGGGATTTGGCGCAGAGCGGTGTGCGGGGGGAAGCTCCTGCGGTCGACGACACGATGTCGCTCGCACCGCGGGGACCAGACGCGTCCGACGGACGCGGCCGGCACGGCGGCGGGCAGCGCGGGGGCGGCCCGAGCGGCGGCCAACGGGGCCGCGGACGGCGGGCGTTGCGCTGGTCGGCGACGGTGCTCGCGGTGCTGATACTCGGCACGGCGGGCGCCGGCTACCTCTACTACCAGCACCTCAACGGCAATATCCAGAAGGGCCAGCGCAGCAGCGGCGACTCCAAGGCGCACCGGACCGAGCCGAACGCGGCCGGGCAGACGCCGATGAACATCCTGCTGATCGGCTCCGACAGCCGTAACTCGGACGAGAACGTGAAGCTCGGCGGCAGCAAGGACAACCGGGGCAACCCGCCGCTCGCCGACGTGCAGATGCTCATCCACCTCTCCGCGGACCGCAAGAGCGCGGCCGTGGTGAGCATTCCGCGTGACACCCGGGTCGACATCCCCCAGTGCAAGGACCCGGTGACCGGCGAAACGTTCCAGGCGACCAACACGATCATCAACGAGTCACTGGCCCGCGGCGGGGCCGGCTGCACGCTGGCCACCTGGGAGAACCTCACCGGGGTCTACATCGACCACTGGATGACGATCGACTTCGCCGGCGTGGTGAAGATGGCAGACGCCATCGGCGGGGTCGAGGTCTGTGTGAACCAGAACGTGTGGGACCGCCCGCTGCCCGGCGTGCCCGGCGGCTCCGGCCTGAAGCTGACGGCCGGCACCAAGAAGGTGAAGGGCGAGCAGGCTCTCCAGTGGCTGCGCACCCGGCACGCCTGGGGCAGCGACATCCTGCGGGCACGAGCCCAGCACATGTACATGAACTCGATGATCCGCACGCTGAAGCAGCAGAACGTCTTCACGGACACCGGCCGGCTGATGGGCCTCGCCGAGGCGGCCACCAAGTCCCTGAAGGTCTCGGAGGAGATCGGCACGGTCAGGAAGCTGTACGACCTGGGCATGCAGCTCAAGACGGTGCCGACGAACCGCATCACCATGACGACGATGCCATGGGTCGAGGACGCGCAGAACGCCAACCACGTCGTACCGGACCCTGCCGACGCCGAGAAGATGTGGCAGATGCTCCGCGACGACGTGCCGTTCGACGACAAGGGCGCGGCGGACACGGAGAAGAAGCCGACCGCCACGGCCGCGGCGACCAAGGCGCCCTCGCTCGCCGCGGACCGGCTCGGGGTGCTGGTGCAGAACGCCACCCGGACCGCCACCCAGGCCCCGGTCTCCGGCCGGGCGCGCACGATCAGCCAGGTGCTGGTGCAGCAGGGCTATGCCAGGGCGACGGCGGACACATCGGCGACGCTGTCCGAGGACGCGACGGTGGTGCGCTACCCGAGCGCCGACCTGGAGGGCGATGCCCAGGCGGTCGCCAAGTCGCTGGGGATTCCGACGAGTTCGGTGAAGAAGTCGACCGATGTGTCGGGGGTCACCGTCGTCGTGGGCGCCGACTGGCGCGAGGGCACCGCCTACCCGAAGCAGTCCAAGCCGAAGGCCGGGGACCTGCCCGGCAGTTCCGACGCCATCAACGGCTCGGACAAGGGCCAGTGCATGGACGTGTACCGGCCCTACCGGTGGTAGCCGACCGCCACGGGTCCCTGCTGCGGACATCACACGGGCCCCTCCCGGCGTCGAGAGGGGCCCGCATGGGTTCGGGTGGAGTCCGGTCGGTTCAGCGGGAGTTCAGCACCGCCGGGCGGCGGGAGGCGACGACCCGCCGGGCCAGGGAGCGCGGGCTGGTCAAAAAGCCCCAGCCCCAGGACATGTGCATGGTGGCGAGGGCCACGGGGATGCGCAGGCGGGCCGCCGGCGGCAGGCCCTTGCCCGCGGGCACCGAACCGGCGACGATCGCCGCCAGATAGCCGCCGGGGATCACGAGGGCCCAGGGGGTGAGGACCGCGCCCACCACGAGACCCGCCGCTATCGCGCACACCGCCGTCGGCGGGGCCAGATAGCGCACGTTGATGGAGCCCTCGTGGTAGCGGGCCACGACATGCCGCCAACGGCCGTAGTCCTTGTACTGCTTGGCCAGGGCGCGCACCGACGGGCGGGGGCGGTAGGACACCTTCAGCTCGGGCGAGAACCAGATCCGCCCGCCGGCCTCGCGGATGCGGAAGTTCAGCTCCCAGTCCTGGGCTCGGATGAACTCCTCGTTGTAGCCGCCCTGTTGCTCCAGTGCCTCGCGGCGGAAGACACCCAGGTAGACGGTCTCCGCCGGGCCGGGCTCGCCGCCGGTGTGGAAGGCGGCGTTGCCGACGCCGATCTTCGAGGTCATCGCGGCGGCGACGGCCCGCTCCCAGTCGTTCTCGCCCTCGGCGTGCATGATGCCGCCGACGTTCTGCGCGCCGGTCTCCTCCAGCAGCCGTACGGCGGTCGCGATGTAGTTCGGCGAGAGCATGCCGTGCCCGTCGACGCGTACCACGATCGGATGGCGGGATGCCTTGATCGCGGCGTTGAGGGCGGCCGGCGTGCGGCCGGTCGGATTCAGGACGGTGTGCACGCGCGGGTCGTCGCGGACCAGCTCGGCGGCGATCTCGTCCGTGCGGTCCGTGGACGGACCGAGGGCGATCACGACCTCCATCTCGCCGGCGTACTCCTGCGCGAGGATCGCTTGGACGGCGCCGCGCAGATGCCGCTCCTCGTCGAGGACGGGCATGATCACAGAAACTGCGGGGAGCCGCACGTCGGGCTTGGCGTTCATAGGGGGCTCACGTTACCGCGAACGGGGGACACGGGTGCGCGCCGCCGGGCCGCTGACGCGGGCTGGAGATCGTATGGGCCTACGGTGCTCCCGGATCCCACGTACGGCCGTCGTCCGGAGGTGTCCCCTTGTCCGCCAGCCCGTCTCGGCCCGCTGCCCGGCCGCAGCGCCGCCCGCAGCCGCCCCGTCCTGCGCAGCGGCCGCCCGCGCGGCCGGTGCGGCCCTTGCGCCAGAAGCGGCCCCGCTGGGCCATGCGGGCGGTGACGACGCTGTCCGTGGTGGTGCTCGCCTCGGCCGGGATCGGGCACGCGGTGGTCAGCAGCCTGGACGCCGACATCGCCCGGGTGGATCCGTTCCGGGACATGAAGAACCGGCCGAGCGGCGGGCACGGCACAAACGTCCTGCTGGTCGGCACCGACGGCCGGGACAAGATCACCGAGGAGCAGCGGCGGCGGTTCCGGCTGGGCGGCGCGCCGTGCCACTGCACCGACACGATCATGATCGTGCACATCTCGGAGGACCGGGAGCGGGCCACCGTGGTGAGCCTGCCGCGCGACTCGTACGCCGAGGTGCCCGAGCACGTCGACGAGACCACCGGGGCACACCACGGCCCGCATCCGCTGAAACTCAACGCGGCCTACGCGGAGGGCGGGCCGCAGCTGACCGTACGCACGGTGGAGCACATGACCCATGTGAAGATCGACCACTATCTGGAGGTCGACTTCACCAGTTTCATGAAGACGGTCGACGTGGTCGGCGGGGTCCGGATCTGCACCGCGACGCCCCTGAAGGACCCGTTCACCGGCCTTGACCTCGCGCCCGGCACCCACACACTGATGGGCGGCGAGGCGCTGCAGTACGTCCGTTCGCGGCACATCGACGGGGCCAGCGACCTCGGCCGGATGCAGCGCCAGCAGCGGTTCCTTGCGGCGCTGATCGAGCGGGCGACCTCCTCCGGGGTGCTGCTGAACCCGATGAGGTTCCGGGACGTGACGCGGGCGGTGCTGGGCTCGGTCCGGGCGGACACCGGCTTCGGCACGGACGAACTGCTCGACCTGGGCCGCGCGATGCGCACCTTCTCCCCCGCCTCGTCCGAGTTCACGACCGTGCCGATCGGGCAGATGGCGTTCCCGGTCAAGGGCATCGGGTCGACGCTGAAGTGGGACCAGGCCCGCGCGGAGCGGCTGTTCCGGTCGCTGCGCGAGGACAAGCCGCTCACCGTGGAGCGGCGGCCGACGCAGACCCCGTCCGTGCCGGTGGACGTGGCGCCGCAGCAGATCCGGGTGCAGGTGGAGAACGGCACCGGTACGGCGGGGCTCGGCAAGCGGGTGGACGCGGCCCTCGCCGCGACCGGCTTCGCCACCACCGGGCGGCCGGTGACCTCGGCGGAGCGGGAGGTGCGGCGCACGGTGGTCGTCTACGACCCGCGCTGGGACCGCTCGGCCCGGTCGGTGGCGGCGGCGCTGCCCGGCAGCGAGCTGCGGGCGGAGCCGGACCAGGGGCCGGTGCTCAGGGTGATCGCCGGGGCGGACTTCCACGCGGTGCACAAGGTGAAGGCGCCGCCGCCCGCGCAGGGCCGGCCGGGGGCGGTGCGCGGGGACGAGGTGCTGTGCTCCGGCAAGGACAAAGCGTCGTTCCAGGGCGTGTTTCGACAGTAGCGTCGTCCGCCAGGAGGGCAGACGGGACTGTCGAAACACGCTCTAGCGCGGTCGTCGGATGGCGGGACATAGCCGACCGGAGTAGGACGGAAGCACAGGGGCCCGTCGGGCCCCCTTCGTTCCCCGTGGAGGAGCCATGACCCAGCCCGGAACCATGCCGGCCATGACGCAGCAGATGCAGGACTGCATCCAGGCGTGCATGAGCTGCCACAGCGTGTGCGAGGAGACGATGAGCTCCTGTCTGTCGATGGGCGGCCAGGCCCAGATGCAGATCATGCGCACGCTCATGGACTGCTCGGAGATGACCCGGATGTGCGCGGACATGATGATGCGGCGCTCGCCGCTGTCCGCCGAGATGTGCCGGATGTGCGCGATGGCGTGCGACATGTGCGCGGAGGCGTGTATGGCCATGCCGGACGACGCCCAGATGCAGCGCTGCGCCGAGGCATGTCGGCGCTGCGCGGAGACCTGCCGAGCGATGGCAGCCACCCGAACCTGACCCCCACCCCCGAGGGCACCCCCCCGGGGTGCCCTCACCACGCCCCCAAGGGGGCGCTGGGAAACTGCGCGGCCAGCCGGGACGGCGCCGCTACCCGAACGACGGCGTATCACGGCCCCTCCAGCGGAGCTAACCCGTGACCGTGACCTTCTCGTCGTTGTTCAGTTCGTTCACCAACGTCTTGACCTTGGCCTTGTCCCAGACCAGATTGCCGCCGCTGGAGCCGGAGATCGGCATGTTCATCGAGGTGCCGTCGCCGCCGCTGACGCCCTTCATCGCCCAGAACATGGACGCCAGGTTCCACAGGCTCATGTCCTTGTCGACGGTCAGCGAGTCCAGGCCCGCGCCCAGCGTCGGATACAGCTTGAACGGGTTCAGGACCGTCGACGGCGTGGCCACCTGGTGGGCCAGCGCCGACAGGAACTTCTGCTGGTTCTTGGTGCGTTGGAGGTCGGAGGCGGCGAAGGCGTGCCGGGTGCGGACGAAGGCCAGCGCCTGCTCGCCGTTCAGCGTCTGCTTGCCCGCCTTGAAGTCGGCGCCCGAGTACTTGTCCTTGAAGCCCTTGTCGATGGTGATGTCGACGCCGCCGACCGCGTCCACGATGTCCGCGAAGCCGGCGAAGCCTATCTCCACGTAGTGGTCGATGTGCAGACCGGTGTTGAACTCGACCGCGCGGACCAGCAGGGTCGGCCCGTCCTCCGCGTAGGCCGCGTTGAGCTTCGTGTGCCGGCCGGTGCCCTGGTAGACCTTGCCGGACGTCGACCCCTTGTAGCTCGGGATCTCCACGTCCGAGTCGCGGGGCAGCGAGATCAGTGTGTCGCCGTTGTCGCCGACGTGCAGGATCATCATCGAGTCGGTGCGCTGCCCCTCGGCGGAGCCGGTGTGCAGCTTCTTCTTCTCCTCGTCCGACATGCCCTTGCGGCTGTCGGAGCCGACGATCAGATAGTTGGTGCCCTGGCCCGCCTCCGGCCGTTCGATGACCGTCGAGAGGTCGACGTCCCGGTTCAGCTTGGAGTCGGCCCAGAAGTAGGTCGCCACGGTGGTGACCACGAGTACGCCGACCACGGTGATCGCGGTCCACTTGATCCGGCGGCGCCAGTTCGGCGCGGGCCGCGGCCCGCGGGGGTCCGGCCCGGCCGGCCCGCCCGGACCGCCGCCGTAGACCTGCCCGGTGTTGTAGCCGCTGTCGTAGCCGTGCGGGTCGCCGTAGTCGTCGTAGCCCTGGCCGTCGGTGTAGGTCGGCTGCTGCGGGACCTGGCCGTGCGGCGGCGCCGACGGGCCGGGGTCACCGTACCCGCGCTGTCCCGGCGGGCCCTGCCGGCCACGCCGTACCTGGCGCATCACGCGGGCGCCCTCAGGCTGCGCGCCGGCGCTGCCGCGTCCGTAGCGGCTGCCGCGGTTGTCGTCGGACCATCCCTCGGGCCAATCATTCATGCGCCCCAGTGTGCCGGGCAGGGCTGTATGGCTTACAAGGGCCGTCGGAAAATAACAGCGCCGCTGTTGCCAACCTGACACAAATTCCGCAGATGTCGGCTCCGCATAAGGTGGGGCCATGACAGACCAGGCCCGCGCAGACCAGGCACGCGCAGCGGAGTCCGACATTCCGGGCAAGCCCGCATCGGCGTCCCGCACCACGCTCAGCCACATCATGACCCACAGCGACACCAACCTGCTGGGCACGGTGCACGGCGGTGTGATCATGAAGCTGGTCGACGACGCGGCGGGCGCGGTGGCCGGCCGGCACAGCGGGGGTCCCGCCGTGACCGCGTCCATGGACGAGATGGCGTTCCTCGAACCGGTACGCGTCGGCGATCTGGTCCATGTGAAGGCGCAGGTCAACTGGACCGGCCGGACCTCGATGGAGATCGGTGTGCGGGTCCTCGCGGAACGCTGGAACGAGTCGGCCCCGGCCACCCAGGTCGGCTCCGCCTATCTGGTGTTCGCCGCGGTGGACGCGGACGGCAGGCCCCGCCCGGTCCCGCCGGTGCTCCCGGAGACCGACCGGGACCGCCGCCGCTACCAGGAGGCCCAGATCCGCCGCACCCACCGCCTCGCCCGCCGCCGGGCGATCCGGGAACTGCGCGAGAAGCGGGCGGCGGAGGGGTTCGACGACTGAACACGCCCGCGGGCAGGGGCGGTCGGGCTCTCGCGGTCCGAGGGCGCAGGGGTACGGACGCGGTGGTGATGTTGATCACCGTTGGGTAACCGAGATTTCAGGGGCCGTCCATCTGGCGCCCAGGTGAGCCGGTGACAGCGGGCATGTTGCCCGCCGCGGGGCGCAGATCACCCCCGGCTATGCTCGGCCTCGCATCGCATCCGTTCCCCCAGGAGCACCCATGAGCCTGAAGATCACCGTGATCGGAACCGGCTATCTCGGCGCCACGCACGCCGCGGCCATGGCCGAGCTGGGCTTCGAGGTCCTGGGGCTCGATGTCGTGCCCGAGAAGATCGCGCTGCTCCAGCGGGGCGAGGTCCCGATGTACGAGCCGGGGCTCAGGGAGTTGCTGCGGAAGCACGTGGCCGGCATCGAGGGCGCCACCGGGCGGCTGCGGTTCACCCTGGACTGGGCCGAGGTCGCGGAGTTCGGCGATGTGCACTTCGTCTGTGTGAACACCCCGCAGAAGCACGGCGAGTACGCGGCGGACATGTCGTACGTCGACGCGGCGATCGCCTCCCTCGCGCCGCATCTGACCGGTCCCGCCCTCGTCGTCGGCAAGTCCACCGTGCCCGTCGGCTCCGCGGACCGCCTGGCCGCCCAGCTGGCCGCGCACGCGCCCGCCGGCGCCGACGCCGAACTGGCCTGGAACCCGGAGTTCCTGCGGGAGGGCTTCGCCGTCGAGGACACCCTGCATCCGGACCGGATCGTGGTGGGCGTGCGCAGCGAGCGGGCGGAGAAGCTGCTGCGCGAAGTGTACGCGGCGCCGATCGGCGAGGGCACGCCGTTCGTGGTGACCGACTTCCCGACCGCCGAGCTGGTGAAGACCTCCGCGAACTCCTTCCTGGCCACCAAGATCTCGTTCATCAACGCGATGGCGGAGGTGTGCGAGGCCGCCGGCGGCGATGTGGTCCGGCTCGCCGAGGCCATCGGCTACGACGACCGGATCGGGAAGAAGTTCCTGCGCGCCGGGATCGGCTTCGGCGGCGGCTGTCTGCCCAAGGACATCCGGGCGTTCATGGCACGGGCCGGCGAACTGGGCGCCGACCAGGCGCTGACCTTCCTGCGCGAGATCGACTCCATCAACATGCGCCGCCGCGGCCAGATGGTCGAGATGGCCCGTGAGGCGCTGGGCGGCGGCTCCTTCCTGGGCAGGCGGGTCGCGGTGCTCGGGGCGGCCTTCAAGCCCGACTCGGACGACGTCCGGGACTCACCCGCGCTCAACGTGGCGGGCCAGATCCATCTCCAGGGCGGTCAGGTGACGGTGTACGACCCGAAGGGCATGGACAACGCCCGCCAGGTCTTCCCGACGCTCGGCTACGCGGACTCCGCGCTGGATGCCGTGCGCGGCGCGGATGTCGTCCTGCACCTCACCGAGTGGCGGGAGTTCCGCGAGCTGGACCCGGCCGAGCTGGGCGCGGTGGTCGCGGCGAAGGTGATCCTCGACGGCCGCAACGCCCTGAACCCCGACCTGTGGCGCCGCTCCGGCTGGACCTACCGCGCCATGGGCCGCCCGACCGCGTAACCCACCCCACCGCTCCCACCGAGGGCTTTCAGGGACCTCGGGGCGCACGGCTGTTCCTAGACTAGGGGCGGCCCCTCCACGACAGCCCCGCGGTACGCGACAGACGAGCGACGCCCAGGCCGTACGGCACACCCACGAGACCGACCGACCAGGACCTCACGAAAGCACGCCGACCGCCCAACCGAACCCCACCCTCGCCCCCACAGGGCTCACGCCCCGACCTCGTCCCGGCAGGGGGCTCGCCCGGTCCACCCCGCGGGCCGGACACGGGCCCTCCACCGCACGGCCACCCGACGACTCGGCGCGCGTGGCCGCCCGGCGGTACGCGACAGACGAGCGACGCCCAGGCCGTACGGCACACCCACGAGACCGACCAGGACCTCGCGAAAGCACACCAGGCGCCCGACAGAAAACCACCCTCGCCCCCACAGGGCTCGCGCCCCGCCCACCCCCGCCCTCGTCCCGGCAGGGGGCTCGCCCACCGCGCAGGCCGACCCCGGCCCTCCACCGCACGGCCACCCGACGACTCGGCGCGCATGGCCGCCCGGCGGTATGCGGCAAACACGCCCAGGCCGTACGGCACACCCACGAGACCGACCGACCAGGATCTCGCGAAAGCACGCCGACCGCCCAACCGAACCCCACCCTCGCCCCCACAGGGCTCACGCCCCGACCTCGTCCCGGCAGGGGGCTCGCCCGGTCCACCCCGCGGGCCGGACACGGGCCCTCCGTCGCGTGGTCGGCTGGCGGCGCTGCGCGAGTCATTCCCGCCGACAACAGGTCGTCGCGTGCCGGCTGCGGTCGTTGCTCGGGGCGGGTGGGGGACGTCGGTTCGGCCGAGGCTCAGTCGGCCGAACCGGCGTCCTGGTGCATTCTGCCGCACCAGGCCGGGGCGCCGCCGACGAACGGGGTCCCTAGCCCATCCCTAGCCCATCTCCTTGGCCCGGTACCGGCGCATCTTCGCGCGCGCCCCGCACACCTGCATCGAGCACCAGCGGCCGCGGCCCGCGGGGCTGCGGTCGTAGTACGCCCAGTGGCAGGTCACGGCCTCGCACGCCTTCAGCCGCATCCAGGTGCCGGCCACCAGCGCCTCGGCGACGGCGGCGGCGACCCGGCAGAGCAGCGCAGAGCCGTCGGCGGCGGGGGCGAGGGCCGCGGCGCCCTCCCGGTCGTCGACGGCGACGTACAGCGGGGCGTGCGCGAGCAGCCGGCCGAGCGGGGTCACCTCGCGGTGCGGCGGGTGGCCCGCGTGGGCGAGCAGGGTGGCGCGCAGCGACTCGCGCAGTTCGCGCGCCGCCGGCAGTTCCTCGGCGCCGATGGCGAAGCGCGCCCGGCCGTCCGCCGTGTCGAGCGCGTCGGCGCCCGACTCGATGTCCAGGGTGTTGACCAGGCTCTCGATCAGCGCCAGCCCACCGGGTGCGGGCGATCGCTCACTCATGCTTGCGACGTTACCTCCCATGCGGCAGCATGCAGTAACAGTTACCTGTATCCCCGATCTGGGGGTAACCAGCGATCGAGGAGGACGTCATGACCT
Source organism: Streptomyces sp. NPDC001508 (assembly GCF_040298665.1). Taxonomy (NCBI): domain Bacteria; kingdom Bacillati; phylum Actinomycetota; class Actinomycetes; order Kitasatosporales; family Streptomycetaceae; genus Streptomyces; species Streptomyces sp. NPDC001508. The sequence continues at coordinate 45,642 of NZ_JBEPAP010000038.1, read as the reverse complement.
ACGCCAAGCTCGGCGCCGTCGTACTGGACTGTCCCGATCCCCGCGCGCTCGCCGGGTTCTACGCCGAGGTGGTGGGCGGCACCGTCGAGACGCACCCCGAGGAGCCCGACTGGGTGGACCTGAAGCTGCCCGGCGGGCAGACGCTGGCCTTCCAGGCGGCACCCGGGTATGTGCCGCCGAAGTGGCCGGCGCCCGAGCAGTCCCAGCAGTTCCATCTGGACCTCGTGGTGGCGGACCTGGACGCGGCCGAGGAGAGCGTGCTCGCCCTGGGCGCGACCTCGCTCGACACGGCGGACCGCTCGCGCACCTGGCGGGTGTACGCGGACCCGGTCGGCCACCCGTTCTGCCTGTGCGCCGGCTGACCGGACGACACCCATGACACCCGCCGCGCCCGGGGGACACGGGCGCCCGGGGGCGTGCCGACTCATACCCCCGGGCGGTCTCGGCCGTCTCGTCGGGCGGGGTGGACGGCCGCAGGGGCCGCCCGGCCCGGGCGGTCAGCCGTCCAGGGACTCGATCGTGGCGTTGGACGGGGCGCGCGTCGCCTGGAGCGAGCGGGCCACGTCCTCCGCCGCGCCCAGCACCCGTACCGCGTTCTGCCAGGTCAGCTTGGCCAGGTCGGAGGTGGACCAGCCGCGGTCGAGCAGTTCGGCGATCAGGTTCGGATAGCCGGAGACGTCGTTCAGGCCGTCCGGTGTGAAGGCCGTGCCGTCGTAGTCGCCGCCGATGCCGAGGTGGTCGATGCCCGCGACCTCGCGCATATGGTCCAGGTGGTCGGCGACGGTGGCCACCGTGGCGACGGGACGCGGGTGCGCCTCCTCGAAGGCCCGGTGAACCTTCATCGACTCCTCCGTGGTGTCCAGGTGGTGGAAGCCGTGCGCGCGCATGTTGGCGTCGGCCTCGGCCGTCCAGTCCACGGCGGCCTGGAGCACGAACTTCGGCACGAACGTCACCATCGCCATGCCGCCGTTCGCGGGCAGCCGTTCGAGGACGTCGTCCGGGATGTTGCGCGGATGGTCGCACACCGCGCGGGACGAGGAGTGCGAGAAGATCACCGGCGCGGACGTCGCGTCCAGCGCGTCCCGCATCGTCGTCGCCGCCACATGGGACAGATCGACGAGCATGCCCAGCCGGTTCATCTCCCGCACGACCTCACGGCCGAAGGCCGACAGGCCGCCGGCGTTCGGTTCGTCGGTCGCCGAGTCCGCCCACGGCACATTGTCGTTGTGGGTGAGCGTCATATAGCGCACGCCCAGGCCGTACAGGCCGCGCAGGGTGCCCAGCGAGCAGGCGATGGAGTGGCCGCCCTCCGCGCCCATGAGCGAGGCGATACGGCCGTCCGCGCGCGCCGCCTCCATGTCGGCGGCGGTCAGCGCGGGCGCCAGGTCCTTCGGGTAGCGGGCCAGCAACTGCCGTACGCAGTCGATCTGTTCGAGGGTGGCCGGGACCGCGTCGGGCAGGTCCGAGCGGACGTACACCGACCAGTACTGCGCGCCCACGCCGCCCTCGCGCAGCCGGGGCAGGTCGGTGTGCAGATGCGCGTTCTGGTGGTCGGCGAGGTCACGGGCGGCGAGGTCGTAACGGACCTGCTCGCGCAGCGCCCACGGCAGGTCGTTGTGACCGTCGACCACGGGGTACTCGCGCAGCAGCGCCCTGGCTTCGTCCAGTGAGGTCATACCTGTCACTTCCCGAAACCGAAGCCGTTCGACCCTTCCGCCTTGGCGCGCAGCCGTTTGCCCTTCTCGGTCGCCTGGTCTTTCAGCTCCTGCTGGAAGTCCCGCATACGGACGAGGAGTTCGTCGTCGTGCACGGCGAGGATACGGGCCGCGAGGAGACCGGCGTTGCGGGCACCGCCGACGGAGACGGTGGCCACGGGGACACCGGCCGGCATCTGCACGATCGACAGCAGGCTGTCCATGCCGTCGAGGTGCTTCAGCGGGACCGGGACGCCGACGACCGGCAGCGGGGTGACCGATGCGAGCATGCCGGGCAGATGGGCGGCGCCGCCCGCGCCCGCGATGATCACCTTCAGTCCGCGCTCCGCCGCTCGTTCGCCGTACGCGATCATCTCGCGCGGCATGCGGTGCGCGGAGACGACGTCGACCTCATAGTCGATCTCGAACTCGTCGAGGGCCTTGGCGGCGGCCTCCATGACGGGCCAGTCGGAGTCCGACCCCATGACGATGCCAACAACGGGGCTCATTCGGTGATGGTGCCTCTCAGATAGCCGGCTGCGTGACGGGCGCGCTCCAGCACGTCGTCCAGGTCGTCGCCGTAGGTGTTGACGTGCCCCACCTTGCGGCCGGGCTTCACATCCTTGCCATACATATGGATCTTGAGCTGGGGGTCCCGGGCCATGCAGTGCAGATACGCCGAGTACATGTCGGGGTAGTCGCCGCCGAGCACATTGACCATGACGGTCCACTTCGCGCGCGGGCGCGGGTCGCCGAGCGGGAGGTCTAGGACCGCGCGGACATGGTTGGCGAACTGCGATGTGATCGCGCCGTCCTGGCTCCAGTGGCCGGAATTGTGCGGGCGCATCGCCAGTTCGTTGACGAGGATGCGGCCGTCGCGGGTCTGGAACAGCTCGACGGCGAGGTGGCCGACGACGCCGAGTTCCTTGGCGATGCGCAGCGCCAGCTCCTCGGCCCGCAGCGAGAGCGACTCGTCCAGGCCGGGGGCCGGGGCGATCACCGTGTCGCAGACCCCGCCGACCTGCCGGGACTCCACCACCGGGTAGGCGACGGCCTGGCCGTGCGGGGAGCGTACGACGTTCGCGGCCAGCTCGCGGACGTAGTCGACCTTCTCCTCGGCGAGCACGGGGACGCCTGCGCGGAACGGGTCGGCCGCCTCCTCGGCGGACTGAACGACCCACACGCCCTTGCCGTCGTAGCCGCCGCGCACGGTCTTCAGGACGACCGGGAACCCGTCGCCCTCGGCCGCGAAGCGGGCCACGTCCTCCGGGTCGGCCACGATCCGGTGCCGTGGGCTCGGCACGCCGATGGCGTCGAGCTTCGCGCGCATCACCCCCTTGTCCTGGGCGTGCACCAGCGCGTCGGGGCCCGGGCGGACGGGAACGCCGTCCGCCTCCAGGGCGCGCAGGTGCTCGGTGGGCACATGCTCGTGATCGAAGGTGATCACGTCGCAGCCCCGCGCGAACGCGCGCAGCGTGTCCAGGTCGCGGTAGTCGCCGATGACGACATCGCCGACGACCTGTGCCGCGGAGTCCTGTGGGGTGTCACTGAGGAGCTTGAATCTGATGCCGAGCGGGATGCCCGCCTCGTGTGTCATACGAGCGAGCTGGCCCCCGCCGATCATGCCGACTACCGGGAACGTCACGACCCCAGGGTATCGGCCGCGCCACGACGACCGGATTCCGCTCCTCTTCGCCGTCGTCTTATCCGTATTTCGCCCGTTCCTTTTTGCCCTCTCCTGCCGACCCGTGGCCGGATGCAGAGGCAGGAGCGGTGGCCGCTGGTTAGCATGGCTGGGTCGGCGAAACCTACGGACAGGAGCCTGCACGACCATGGAACCAGGTTCCTCGGGGCTGCGAAGGCTTGTGCACGAGGTCGCCAAGTTCGGCGCCGTGGGCGGCGCGGGACTACTCGTCAATCTGGGCGTGTTCAACCTCGTACGGCACGTCACGGAGCTGCCGGTCGTCCGGGCCAGCGTCATCGCCACCGTCGTCGCGATCGTCTTCAACTACATCGGCTTCCGCTACTTCACGTACCGGGACCGCGACAAGAGCGGCCGCACCCGGGAACTCACCCTGTTCCTGCTGTTCAGCGTGGTCGGCCTGGTGATCGAGAACGGCGTCCTGTACGCGGCGACGTACGGGTTCGGCTGGGACAGCCCGCTGCAGAGCAACGTCTTCAAGTTCTTGGGCATCGCCGTCGCGACCCTGTTCCGCTTCTGGTCCTACCGCAGCTGGGTGTTCCGGGCCATGCCCGCCCGGGAGACGGTGGTCGGCGCGGAGTCGTACCTGGCCGCGGAGACCCCGCAGAACCGCCAGCGCCAGCGGATCTCCTAGGAAGCGCCGCCCCGAAGCGGCGGGGACCCGCGGGACCGGCCACACCCCCACTCGCAGCCGACCGACGACCAGAACCGGCCAAACCGAGCAGAGCGTCAACGCACTGTCGGCTGCTCCCCGTCCGGCTTCTTCAGCGGAGGCGTGCGGGACAGGAACAGGCCGAACACCGGTGGCTGGGCCTGAAGGAGTTCCAGTCGTCCCCCGTCCGCCTCCGCGAGATCGCGGGCCACGGCCAAACCGATCCCCGTCGAGTTCCGTCCGCTGATCGCCCGCTCGAAGATCCGGGCGCCGAGGTCGGCCGGCACCCCGGGCCCCTCGTCGGTGACCTCGACCACGGCCTGGTTGCCGGTGACGCGGGTGCGCAGCGCGACCGTGCCGCCCCCGTGCATCAGCGAGTTCTCGATCAGCGCGGCCAGTACCTGGGCCACCGCGCCCGGCGTGCCCACCGCCCGCAGATGCCGCTTGCCGGAGCTGACGATGGCCCGGCCCACGCTGCGGTAGGCGGGCCGCCACTCGGCGAGCTGCTGCTGGATGACCTCGTCCAGGTCGAAGCTGACCGCGGAGCCGGTACGCGGGTCACGGGCGTTCGTCAGCAGCCGCTCCACCACGTCCGTCAGCCGTTCCACCTGGGCGAGCGCCACGTTCGCCTCGTCCTTCACCGTGTCCGGGTCGTCGGTGAGGGTGATCTCCTCCAGCCGCATCGACAGCGCGGTCAGCGGCGTACGCAGCTGGTGGGAGGCGTCGGCGGCCAGCCGCCGCTCGGCGGTGAGCATCCGGGCGATGCGCTCCGCGGAGGAGTCCAGCACATCGGCGACCCGGTCCAGCTCGGGCACCCCGTACCGCTTGTGCCGGGGCCGCGGATCGCCGGAGCCGAGCCGTTCCGCGGTCTCCGCGAGGTCGGTCAGCGGGGACGCGAGGCGGTTCGCCTGGCGCACCGCGAGCAGCACCGCGGCGATCACCGCGAGCAGCGCCACCGCCCCGATGATCAGCAGCGTCCGGCCCACCTCACGGGTGACCGAGGAACGCGGCTCCTGGACAGTGACCCGCTCGCCCTCCTCGCCGTCGGCGCTGGACTGGATGACCTCGCCCTGCGGCTTGGTGCCGACCGTGATCGGCGACCGGTCGGGCATCCGGATGATCGCGTACTGGCCCGTGCCGACCTGGTTGCGCAGTATGTCCGCGGTGACGTCCTCCGCGCCGAGGATGCGGCTGTCCACGATGCTGGCCAGCCGCAGCGCCTCGGAGTCCACCCGCTCCTGGGCACTGTTGCTGATCGTCCGGGTCTCGACGATGACGAGGGACACACCGAAGACGGCGATCACCACGAGCACCACGGCGAGCGTGGACTGGATCAGTCGGCGGCGCATGTCCTCCTACCCGGTGCTTCCCCGAAGGGGCTCAGCTCTTCTCGAAGCGGAAGCCGACCCCGCGCACGGTCGCGATGTACCGCGGGTTCGCCGCGTCGTCGCCGAGCTTCTTGCGCAGCCAGGAGATGTGCATGTCGAGCGTCTTGGTCGACGACCACCACGTGGTGTCCCAGACCTCACGCATCAACTGGTCACGGGTGACGACCCGGCCGGCGTCCCGGACCAGGACCCGCAGCAGGTCGAACTCCTTCGCGGTGAGCTGGAGTTCCTCGTCGCCCATCCACGCGCGGTGCGACTCGACGTCGATCCGCACGCCGTGCGTGGCCGGCGGCTGCTGCGGCTCCGCGGCGCCGCGGCGCAGCAGGGCCCGGACGCGGGCGAGGAGTTCGGCGAGACGGAAGGGCTTGGTGACGTAGTCGTCGGCGCCGGCGTCCAGGCCGACGACGGTGTCCACCTCGTCGGCGCGCGCGGTCAGGATGAGGATGGGCACGGCGTGGCCCTCGGCACGCAGCCGGCGGGCGACCTCCAGGCCGTCCATGCCGGGCAGGCCCAGGTCCAGCACGACCAGGTCGACGCCACCCTGTATTCCGGCGTCGAGCGCGGTGGGTCCGTCCTCGCGCACCTCGACCTCGTAACCTTCCCGGCGCAGGGCGCGGGCCAGCGGCTCCGAGATGGACGCGTCGTCCTCGGCGAGCAGTACACGGGTCATGGAGTGATGGTAGTCCGCTCACGCGGCGTGCTGGGGTGTGATCGTGACCCGGGATTCTTACCTTGGGTCACAGCGGTACGAACCTGTGTACGGAAGGTGCGACGGTGGGGGGACCTTCGGAACCGGGCGCCCGGTTCCACCGGCACCTGTGATCCATGTCTCAAGTCCTTCCATATCCGGCACTGTCCTGCCGTATGGTGATGTGAGAATACCTGTGTGCACAGGGGACCTTTGGCGCGTACTCGACGCTGGAGGTCTCTTTTGTGTGCGGGCCGGCCCGCGCCGGCCTCGAAGGAACGACCTCTGGCCGGCCCCGCACGCGCTCATCGCGCGACGGGGCGTGGACCCCGGTGGTCACCGTCCGCCGCCCCGCGATCCGGGGCGGGACACCCCGTGGGCGTGGGGACGGACGGCCCACCCGCCGGTGCCGGCCGCCCCACCGGGCGCGCAACGCTCCACGCGCGTCCCGACCAGCAAGGAACGACCATGGCGTCCAGCCTGACGAAGGACTCGCTCCAACCGGGCACCCTCGGCACCGGGAGGACCTTCTTCGGCCACCCCCGGGGACTGGCCACCCTCTTCATGACCGAGATGTGGGAGCGATTCTCCTACTACGGCATGCGGGCCCTGCTCCCGCTGTATCTGGTGGCCCCGGCCGGGCTGCACCTCGACGCGGCCACGGCGACCGCGATCTACTCGGTGTACCTGTCCCTCGTGTACCTGCTCGCCCTGCCCGGCGGCTGGTTCGCGGACCGTGTCCTCGGCCCCCGCAGGACGGTCGCCGTCGCCGGCACGGTCATCATGCTCGGTCATCTCACCCTGGCACTGCCGAGCGCCGGCACCTTCTACGCCGGACTCGGCCTGGTCGCGATCGGTTCCGGCCTGCTGAAGGCCAACATCTCGACGATGGTCGGCCACCTCTACGACGGCCCGGAGGACCCGCGCCGCGACGGTGGCTTCACGCTCTTCTACATCGGCATCAACGTGGGGGCCTTCGCGGCGCCGCTGGTCATCGGCACCGTCGGGCAGAAGGTCAACTGGCATCTGGGCTTCGCGCTCGCCGCGCTCGGTATGGCGCTGGGCCTGGCCCAGTTCCTGCTCGGCACCCGGTATCTGAGCCCGCGCTCGAACGTGGTGCCGACGCCGCTGTCGGCACAGGAGAAGGCCGCCACGCTGCGCAAGGCGGCCCTGTGGGCGGCCGTCGCCGCCGTCTTCTACGCCTTCGTCGGCTTCTCCGGTGTCTACACCCTGAACTGGGTGATGGTTCCGATCATCGTCGCCGGCCTGGCCATCCCGGTCATAGTGCTGGCGCGCATCAAGCGCGACAAGGAACTGGACCGCACCGAGCAGTCCCGGATGTCGGCGTACATCTGGTTCTTCGTCGCCGCGGCCGTGTTCTGGATGATCTACGACCAGGGCGGTTCGACGCTGTCGATCTTCGCCGACGGCCGGGCGGAGAACAGTGTGTTCGGCCGGCAGTTCCCGGTCTCCTGGTACCAGTCGGTCAACCCGGTGATGATCATGGCGTTCGCGCCGGTCTTCGCCGCGCTGTGGCTGACGCTGGCCCGGCGGGGCAAGGAGCCGAGCACGGCGACGAAGTTCGCCCTCGGCCTGATCCTGATCGGCGCGTCCTTCTTCCTCTTCCTGGCCCCGCTGTCGATCGCCGGGGACGGTCACAAGGCGGCCGCGCTGTGGCTGGTCGCGATCTACTTCGTGCAGACCGTCGGGGAACTGCTGCTCTCCCCGGTCGGCCTGTCGGTCACCACGAAGATGGCGCCCGCGAAGTACGCCTCGCAGATGATGGGCGTCTGGTTCCTTGCCGTCACCGCCGGCGACGCCACGACCGGTCTGCTCGGCGTGGCGGGCGTCAACCTGGACAAGATGGGCATCGTGGCCCTGGAGGCGACGCTCGCGGTCGTCGCCGGTACGGCGGTGTGGATGTACCGCGGAAAGGTGAAGCACCTGATGGGCACCGTCAACTGACCGCTCCGCACCCCAAGCCCGCCACCGGTGTGCCCCACGCCCCAGAGGGGAACGCCTTCCCCCTTTCACCACCCCGCCTCCCCAGCAGCGGGCTCCCGACGGGTCCGGTGGGGGGCTCCGGCAGGAGTGACGGGGGCCCGGTGGGGCGGGCGTGGGGCTTCAGCAGGGCCGGTGGGGGCCCGGCAGGCCCGGCGGGGAGACTCCGACAGGAGTGACGGGGACCCGGTGGGCCCAGCGACGGGGGGCTTCAGCAGGGCAGGTGGGGGCCCGACGGACCCGGCGGGGAGACTCCGACAGGAGTGACGGGGACCCGGTGGGCCCAGCGACGGGGGACTTCAGCAGGGCAGGTGGGGGCCCGACGGACCCGGCGGGGAGACTCCGACAGGAGTGACGGGGCCCGGTGGGTCCGGCGACGGGGGGCTTCAGCAGGGCCGGTGGGGGCCCCGGTGGGTCCGGCGGAGGGGGCTTCGGCAGGCCCGATGACGGGCTCCCCGGCGAGTCCGGCACAGGGGGCTTCGGCAGGCCAGCAGTCTTGCCAGCCCCGGCGGCGGGCTCACCGGCGGGTCCGGGCGACGGGGCTTCGGCCGGTCGGAGGGCCCGGTACGGCGGTCAGTGCAGCCGCCCCCGGGCCCGATCGTATGTCGGCGGAGTGCTCAGCGGGTCCTGCGGCGGGGCATGAAGGTGAAGACCGCCGCGCCCAGCAGGATCGCCGTGCCGGCCACCAGTCCGAGGGCCTTGACGGCGCCGTGGTCGTCGGAGCCCGTCGCGGCCAGACCGCCGCCGGTGGCACCGCCGCCGGTCGACGAGCCGCCCGAGGACGAGGAGCCGCCCGCGGCCCCGCCCGGCTGGGCCGCCGTGTCGAGGGTGAGCGAGACCTCCGACTCGGTCGGCGTGCAGGTCGTCGTCGTACCCAGGGCCTCGACCGTCAGGACGCCCGGCGAGAGCGTGGACGTACCGCTCGCACCCGGCTTGTAGGTGCCGGTCAGGTCGGGGATCTCGATCGGGTCGCCGGACTTGATGGCGGCGGGGTTCATCGGCCCCTCCACATGCACGGTGCCCTTGTCGGCACCGCCCAGAACCACCTCCATCGACGGCTTGACGGAGTCCTTCGGAATGTCGGCGGGGCTGTCCATCACCGACTTCTTGAACTGCACGGTGAGGTCATAACTCCCGCCCTGCTTCCTGGCGTTGATCTGCACCGGCGAGGTCGCGCTCTTGTCGCCGATCGGCGTCTTGCAGGCGTAGGGGACCTGGACCTCCTTGCCGGTGAAGTCGGTCTGGCCGCCGCCGGTGCCGTCGCTCTCGCTCGCCGAGGCGGACGGGGTGGGCGTGGGCGTGGCCGTGGGGGTGGGCGTGGCCGACGGGGAGGCCGAATCGGACGGCGTGGGCGATGGGCTCGGCGAACTCCCGTCGCCCGCGGTCACCTCGATGGTCGCCGCCTTCTGCACGGTCTCCGTAGGCGTGCACTTGGTGTCCGTAGACATGGCGTTGACGGTGTACGCATCGGGCGTCAGCGTCACCTCGCCGGGCGCCGTCAGTTTCAGCGTGCCCTTCATGTCGGACAGCACCATGGCACCGCCCTTGGGAATCGCCGGGTTCTCGCGCGGCCCCTGCATCGCGAGGTCCGCGGTCTGCGCGCCGGCCGCCTTCAGGGTGCCGGACGGCTGCACCGAGTTCGCGGGCAGGTCGATGATGTCGGGGTTCTTCGAGGCGGCCTGCGCGAACTTCCACACGATGTCGACCGTGTCGCCGACCTTCGCGGTGGCCGGGGCGGTGATCTCGACCTTCGTCGTGCCGTCCACCGGGTCGATGCCCGCGGGCGGTACACAGTGGGTGGCGAACGACACCTCGGCGGCCTGCGCGGGCGGCACGGCCACCCCCAGCAGGACACCCGCCCCGCCGAGTATCAGCGCGGCCGCCGCCGCGCCCGCGCCGCGTCCGCCGACCGGTGTGACTCTCCTTCGCATGCTCACGTGGGTCCCTTCGTGGTGGGAGTCGTAGGACTCGTCGGGCTGTCGTCGTGCGGTGCGGAGAGCCGACCGGCCGTGCCCGGACCGGAGTGCGGGGTGAACCACGGCAGGGTCGGGGTCGCGGCGGGCCCGGCGGCCGGCGCCCGCGGCCCGGGCGCCCGGAGCGCCGGCCGGGGCAGCCGGAAGGGCGGCCGGGGCAGCCCCCGGTGGCGCACGCCGCCCGCCCGGCGCGGCCGCACCCGGTCCACCACGGCCAGGCCGGCCCGGAACAGGGCGGCCGGTACGACCAGACAGAGCAGGATCCAGAACAGCGTCACGCCCCAGGGCCGGCCCACGCCCCACGGCTGCTCGGCGAGGACCTTGCCGCCGTACCGCAGCGACACGGTGTAGTCGCCGTGCGCCCCGGCGGCGAGTTCGACGGGCAGCTTGATCTGCGCCTTCTTGCCGGGCGCGAGGGTGCCGCGCCACTGCTGCTCGTCCCACTGCGGGGCGAACACGCCGTGCGCGGAGCCGACTTGGAACACCGGGTCGCGGACGGCCGTCGACCCGAGGTTGCCCACGGTGAAGACCAGCGTCCGGGAGGGAGGCGCGCCGAACCAGGTGAGCACCCCGCTGGACCCGTCGAGCCGGGTGTCGGACAGGACCGCGAGACGCCCGGTGGCGGGCTCGGCGGGCAGCGGCTCGACGGCGTGCCCGGCGACCTGGAACGCGGCGTCCGCGTCGGCCCGCGCGCCGGTCACGGTGGCCACGTGCACCACGCACGGGCAGGGCACCGGCGGCTCGGTGACCGGCAGTTTCCGGCTGAAGCCGCCGTGGGCGTCGGTGGTGACGGCCCGGCCGTCGCCGTTGGCACAGGAGTTGGTGCCGCCGATCACGCCCCGCCCGGGTGTGGCCCGCCCGCAGATCAACAGCATCAGCAGGGTGCGCGGCCGCCAGCCGGTGCCGCTGACGGTGACCGACCCTCCGGTGCCCGCCTGGGACGCGGACAGTTCGACGACGGGCCGCTGCGCCGCCTGCGCCGGGGCCGCGAGCGGCAGCAGGAGCAGTGCGAGCACCGCCGTCAGCACCGGGATTCGCAGCTTGCCGCTCACGTCACCGCTCCCGTCAACTCGACCTCCGTACACGGGGATTCGCCGTCGGTCGCGACCGGGCGGCGGCCCCGGCGACGGCGTACGACGAGTGCCGCCGCCACGCCGGCCGCCGCCGCGGCGGCCCCGGCGCCGAGCGCGCCCCAGGGCACGAACCGCGCCGACGTGTCCGCCGTGGCGCGCGCACCGCCCGGCGCGGTCACCGTCAGCCGTACGTCGACCGCGTCCAGGGCGGGCCGGTCGGTCCATGGCTCGCTCAGCCGCAGCCGGTGGCCGGGGGCCAGCCGGACGGGCAGGGTGCGCGGTGCACGGTCCAGGACCCGGCCGAAGACGCCGTCCGCGCGCACCGCGAGCCGCGGTACAAGGACGGTCGTACCGCGGTTGACCAGCTCGTATGTGATGCGGTCGGCGTGCACGGCCGGATTCTCGACGGTCAGCGCGGACAGCGCGGGCCCGCCGACGCGCAGCCGGATCCGTACGGTTTCGGCCCGGCCGTGGCCGTCCTGGGCGACGAGCGTGCCGGAGCGGTCGCCGGGTGCGGCCTCGGCCGGCACGGCCAGCGTGAACGGGACGTCGGCGCGGGTGCGGGCGGGGACCCGCACACCGGTCTCGGCGAAATGGACGCGCAGGCCGGTGCCCCGCAGCCGTACCGTGACCGGTCGGGTGGTCCGGTTGGTCACGGACACGGTGTCCCGCAGGACCGCGCCGGGCGTGCCCTCGGCGTAGAACGAGGGTCGCGCGCCGCCGGCGGGCGCGAGGGACCAGCCGGCGGACCCGGCGACCGGCACTGACCCGGCGGGCCCCGCGGCAGGGCGGGACCGGTCGGCCGCCGCGGTCGTCGGGGCGGCGCCGAGCAGGGGCAGCAGGGTGAGCAGGGACAGGCACAGGGCACGGGCGGCGGACGGCATCGGCGGCTCCAGCGGTCGGGCCCGGGGGGCTCAGCGGCGTACGGGCTGGTTCCGCCGCGTCACCCACAAGGCGCCGGCCAGACCGGCGAGCAGGACGGTGCCGCCCAGCGTGCCGAGGGCGATCGCGGAGTCGTCGGGGCCGGTCTGCGGGAGCTGCCCGGCGGAGTCGCCGCCGCTCGGGGCGGAGCCCGCGGACGAACCCGAGGAGTCCGACGACGAGGCCGAAGAGTCGGACGACGAGGCTGAGGAGCCGCCGGCCGCCGTGATGTCCAGGGTCAGCGAGGGCTTGGGGTCGTTGGACGGGGTACAGGTCGTCGTGGTGCCGAGAGCCTTGATGGTGAGGACGCCGGCCGTGAAGGTGACCTTGCCCGACTTCTTCGGCGTGTACGTACCGCTCAGATCGCTGATCTTGATGGGTGTGTTGGCGGGGATCGCGGCCTGGTTGGCCGGGCCCGACACGCTCAGCGTGCCGCTGTCGGCGCCGCCCAGCCTGATGGTGGCGCTCGGGTTCATGGCACCCTTGCCGAGTTCGACCGGGCTGGAGGAGACGCCCTTCTGCCAGGACATGGTGATCTTGTAGCCGTCGCCGCTCTTGACGCCCTTGATGTCGATGGGCGACACGGCGCTCTTGTCGCCGATGGGCGTCTTGCACTGGTAGTCGACGTCGACGACATCGGCCCGGGCCGCGGGCGCGGCCAGCAGCACCACCGAGCCGGCCAGCACCGCGGCGGACGCGAGCGCGGCGGTTCGTTTCGGGTACGACACGGTCCACCCCATTCCTGACGGCACATCAGATCGGCCGTCAAGGTACGCCCGGGGTCGTAAGGAGGGAAGAGACGACGCAAGCCGGAGTTGTGACGATCCGGCGCGCGAGGGAGGGAGCCCGGGTGGAGAAAACACCCCCGAACACCCCCGCCCAGACACCCACGCCAGCCCCCTCCCTCACCCAAACGGCCCACCCGAACCAGACGAGCCGGTGCACGGACGTTCAGGGGGCGCGGGGCGCACGGGTCACGCGAGCGCGGGACGTACAGGACAGGCAAGCGCGGGACGTACAGGGCAGGGGCAGGGGACGCGGGACGCACGGGGCGGGCGAGCGCGGGACGCACGGGGCAGGGGACGCGGGGCCTACAGGCCAGGCGAGCGCGGGGCACGGGCGTCAGGCGGTCAAGGGCGCCGGGCGGGCGCGGGGCGCGGACGTCAGCCCGAACGCACCGCCTCCGCACAGGGCAGGGCAGGCAATCCCGAGGCGTAGGGGCCAGGCCGAGCCGATCACATCCACCCAGGCCAGACCGGCGCGCGCCGCACAAGCCAAACCCGCGCACCCGGTAGGCCGGACCTACACAGGCGTACGACTCACCCCGACAAGACGCCCCTACAAGCCGAACCCGCGCCCCGTGCCACAGGCGTACGGCATTCGCCGCGCAAGCCGAGCGCACGCGGGGTGTCAGGCCGGGGCGCCCAGTTCGGCCCAGACTCGTTTGCCGGGCGTGCCCGGGGTCCGTACCACGCCCCAGTCCAGGCAGAGCCGCTGCACGATGAACATGCCGTGGCCGCCTGGGCGCCCCGCGCGGTGCGGGTTGCGGGGGGCCGGCTGGCCGGTGCCCCGGTCGGAGACCTCGATGCGGATCGCCTTGTTGTCGAGGGCGAGGAACAGTTCCTCGGGGCCCTCGGCATGCAGACACGCATTGGTGACCAGTTCGGAGACGACGAGCAGGACGTCCTCGGCGGCGGCCCGCTGGTCGGCGGAGGCGGCGGGCAGCCAGCCCCACGCGTACAACGCCTGGCGGGTGAAGTCACGGGCGAGCGGCACGACGCCGCTCTCGCCGTACAGACGGAGCCTGCGGGCCTGTGGACCCTCCGGCGGAACGGCCGCTGCCCCCGCGGACGCGCCGTCGCCGGGCGCTCCCCCCTCGGACGCCCCGGAAGCGCCGCTCGGCTCCGGGCCGCGGTCGCCCGGCGGGTAAGGCCGGGTGGTGCTCATCAGCGCTTCACCTCACCGATTCACCAGTTCACGATCGAGCACTTCACGATCGAGTAGTTCACGTTCAACATGCGGTCGCGGTCGGCATCCGTCGGCCCATACGTCACCCACAGATCGTCCATCGGTTCCGCGACACTCCCGGCGGCCGACCGGTCCAGGATGTCTCCTGCCCGGCGCACCGGACGAAACACCCCCCGATTCGGGGGGCCCGGGAAGGTCCACGGCGGGCTCAGTCGGTCTCGTCGACCAGGGCCGCCTCAACGGTGTCGTGGACGGTGAAGACCGCCTCCGCCCCGGTGATCTCGAACACCCGGGCCACGACCGGCTGCATGGCCGCCAGATGCACCCCGCCCCCCGCGGCCTCCGCCTTCAGGCGGGCGCCGAGCAGCACATTGAGGCCCGTGGAGTCGCAGAACTCCAGCCGTGAGCAGTCCACGACGAGTCGGGAGAAGCCCTTGCCCAGGAGGTCGTCGAGCGGCTCGCGCAGCAGATCGGCGGTGTGGTGATCCAGCTCACCCGCCGGTGCCACCACGGCGCTGGAGCCCGCCTCCCGCACCTCCACCAGAAGCCGGCCCGACTGTGCGCTGCCGACCGTCCCGCGGTCCATGCCGTCTGTCTCCCGAGGTCGTGGCTGCTGACTGAGGTCCCGCTGATGCCCTGCTCGTGCTTCTGCGCCTGCTTGCTCGCGCATGCGTAGCCAGGGCTCCGCGGTCGCCCTCGAACACTACGCCTTCCGTACGCACTCCGACACCCGAACAACCGCACACAAACGGACACATAACCACAAAAGCCACTTGCAACGGTCTCGGTGAAGCAGGTAGGGCTAGTAAGGACACACAAACCGACACGGCCGGCTTTGGAGGCGCCGCACACCGCAGTGCACGCATGGCTTCGGCAGCCCAATGCCGAGAACGATGGAGGACACCATGTCACCCCGGCTCGACGCATCGCATACCCCGACCGCGACGTCGACACCCCCACCGGAACAACTGGATCCCATCGCGGGGCTTCCCGAGATCCCCCCGTACGACGAGGTCGGAGCCGTCGACGCACGGGCGTTGTCCAGGACCCTCTTCGAGCGGCTGGAGTCGCTGGAGGAAGGCACCCACGAATTCGCGTACGTCCGCAACACCCTCGTCGAACTCAACCTCGCGCTGGTCAAGTTCGCCGCCTCCCGCTTCCGCTCCCGCAGCGAGCCGATGGAGGACATCATCCAGGTCGGCACGATCGGCCTGATCAAGGCGATCGACCGCTTCCAGCTCTCCCGCGGTGTCGAGTTCCCGACCTTCGCGATGCCGACCATCATCGGCGAGATCAAGCGGTTCTTCCGGGACACCTCGTGGTCCGTGCGCGTGCCGCGCCGACTGCAGGAACTGCGCCTCGACCTGGCCAAGGCGGGTGACGAACTGGCCCAGCAACTGGACCGCGCCCCGACGGTGTCCGAACTCGCCCGGCGGCTCGGCATCTCGAACGAGGAGGTCGTCGAGGGCATGGCTGCCTCCAACGCGTACACCGCCTCCTCGCTGGACGCCCAGCCCGAGGAGGACGACGCCGAGGGCGCGCTCGCGGCCCGTATCGGCTACGAGGACCATGGGCTCGAAGGCATCGAGTACGTCGAGTCGTTGAAGCCGCTGATCGCCGAACTCCCGCCGCGGGACCGGAAGATCCTCTCCCTGCGGTTCGTGGCCGGCCTGACCCAGTCGGAGATCGGCGAGGAACTCGGCATCTCGCAGATGCACGTGTCCCGGCTGCTGTCACGGACGTTGGTACGGCTGCGCAAGGGGCTGACGCTGGAGGAATGAGCCTCCCGGCCTCCCGGGCCGTCCAGCTTTCCGGACGCCCGGGTCTGGCAGCCTCCCGAGCCGCCCGGCCTCCCGGGCCGTCCACTCTGCCGAGCCGCCCAGCCTTCCGGGCCGCCCACCTCCCGAGCCACCCAGCCTTCCGGGAGCGGCCTCCCGACCTCCCGGGTCTGGCAGCCTCCCGGGCCGCCCACGCCGCCCGGCCTTCCCGGGCCTCCCGGACGTCCCTTGGTGGCCCGGGTCACAGGACCCGGGTGCCTCGGCGCCAGACACCGGTCACCAGGGGCACACCCGGCCGGTAGGCCAGATGTACATGGCTCGGGGCGTCCAGGAGGGTCAGGTCGGCGTAGGCGCCGGGGGTGAGGCGGCCGATGTCGGTGCGGCGCAGGGCCGCGGCGCCGCCCGCCGTGGCCGACCAGACCGCCTCGTCCGGCGTCATGCCCATGTCCCGCACGGCCAGTGCCACGCAGAAGGGCACCGACGACGTGAAGGACGAACCGGGGTTGCAGTCCGTCGACAGCGCGACCGTGACGCCCGCGTCGAGCAGCCGGCGGGCGTCGGGCCACTGGGCGCGCGTGGAGAACTCGGCGCCGGGCAGCAGCGTCGCGACGGTGGTGCCGCTCGCGAGGGCGTCGACGTCCGCGTCCGTGAGGTGGGTGCAGTGGTCGGCGCTCGCCGCGTCCAGTTCGACCGCCAGGCGCACGCCGGGCCCGTGGGAGAGCTGGTTGGCGTGGACCCGGGGGTGCAGCCCCTTCGCCCTGCCCGCCGTGAGGATCGCCCGGGCCTGGTCGCCGTCGAAGGCGCCCTGCTCGCAGAAGACATCGATCCAACGGGCGTACGGTGCGCAGGCGTCCAGCATCTCGCCGGTGACCAGGGCGACATACGCGGCCGGGTCGTCGGCGTAGTCCGGTGACACGATGTGCGCGCCGAGGTAGGTGACCTCGTCGGTGTGGGCGGCGGCGATGCGCAGCGAGCGCGCCTCGTCGGCGACCGTCAGGCCGTACCCGGACTTCGTCTCGAACGTCGTCGTGCCCTGGCGCAGCGCCTCGGACAGGTAACGGGTGAGGTTCGCCTCCAGTTCCCCGTCCGTGGCGGCGCGGGTGGCCGCCACCGTCGTCCGGATGCCGCCCGCCCGGTAGGGGCGGCCGGACATGCGGGCGTTGAACTCGGCGGTGCGGTCGCCCGCGAAGACCAGGTGCGAGTGGGAGTCGACGAAGCCCGGCAGCACCGCCCGGCCGCCGGCGTCGACCCGATTGTCAGTGGCGGGTGCTTTGCTGGATTCACCGGTCCAGACGACCCGGTCGCCGTCGATGACGACGGCCGCGTCCTGGATCAGACCGAGAGGGGAACCGTCGCCTGAGGAGGGATCGTTGGTGACCAGCGTGGCGATGTCGGTGATGGCGGTGCTGCTCATGGCGTCCTTGTCCGTGGGCGGGCCGGTCGGGAACGGGCTCTTCGGGAGCGGGATCTTCGGGGGCAGACTGACCGGGGGGAGACTGATCGGGGGCGGGGTCGTGAGGGGCGGGCTCGTGAGGGGCGGGCTGATCAGGGGTGTCAGGCGCGCAGGGCTTCTACCGCTGCCGCCAGCGCCTGCGGGACATCGGGGACGAGCGTGTGCGCCCCGTCGCGTACGACATGCCGGCCCGCGACGACCGTGTGCCGCACGTCCGCCGCGCTCGCGGCGAATACGGCGGTCTCGGCGCCGAGCCTGGGCAGCGGCCCGGCCGTCCTGACCGAGTCGAGCGCGATCGTCGTGAGGTCGGCGAGCGCGCCCGCCTCGATGGTGCCCGCCCCGTCCCAGCCGAGGGCGGCGTGGCCGTCGGCGGTGGCGGCGCGCAGCAGGGCGGCGGCCGTCCAGTGACCCCGGGCGCGGGTGCGCAGGCGTTCGTTCAGCTCCATGGCGCGCGCCTCTTCGAGCAGGTCGATGACGGCATGGCTGTCGGAGCCGAGGCTGAGCGGGGAGCCCGCGTGTTGCAGGGCCGCCGCGGGGCCGATGCCGTCGGCCAGGTCCCGCTCGGTCGTCGGGCACATGCAGGTGCCGGTGCCGGAGCCGCCGAGCAGGGCGATGTCCTCGCCGGTGACATGGGTGTTGTGCACGCCGGTGGTGCGCGGGCCGAGGACACCGTGGTCGGCGAGGAGCCGGGTGGGGGTGCGGCCGTGCGCCTCCAGGCATGCCTTGTTCTCGGCGGTCTGCTCGGACAGATGCACATGGAGCGGGGCCCGCCGC
This sequence comes from Streptomyces sp. NPDC001508, assembly GCF_040298665.1. Taxonomy (NCBI): domain Bacteria; kingdom Bacillati; phylum Actinomycetota; class Actinomycetes; order Kitasatosporales; family Streptomycetaceae; genus Streptomyces; species Streptomyces sp. NPDC001508. The sequence continues at coordinate 27,577 of NZ_JBEPAP010000038.1, read as the reverse complement.
TCCTGCGCCCACCGCGCCACCGTCGCCAACTGCCCTGCGGGCACGGCCCGTACGGAGTGGACGGCCGCCCCGATCCGTGCGTGATCCCGTTCCTTGAGAAGTGAACAGCGTGTGGCCCAGGCCTCGGCGGTGCCGTCGGAGAAGCGGCGCTGATGGGTGGTGGGCGGGCTGCCGAAGCCGGCGGAGAGATAACAGGTGTCGAGGAGGGTGATGCGGATGCCGGCTTCGGCCGCAGCGTCGATGAGCGCCTCGCCCATGGCGTTCGGGTCGGCGTAGCGGGTGCCGCCGGGCGCGTGGTGCACGTAGTGGAACTCGCCGACCGCCGTGACGCCCGCAAGCGCCATCTCCGCGTACACGGCGCGGGCCAGGGCGTGGTAGGTGTCCGGGGTCAGTCTGTCGGCGAACGAGTACATGACCTCGCGCCAGGTCCAGAAGGTGCCGGAGCCGACCTGGACGGTGCCGCGCAGGGCGCGGTGGAAGGCGTGGCTGTGCGCGTTGGCCAGCCCGGGGAGGGTGAGACCGCGCAGCACCTCGGCCCCGGGCGGCGGGGCAGGCGTCCGGTGGCGTACGGCCGTGATGCGTCCGTCCGCCACCTCGACGGCCACGCCTGGCTCGACCCGGTCGCGAAGCCAGGCGTGTTCCATCCAGTAGGTCGTCTTGGTCACGCGCGGGCCAGCCCTTCCAGTACGTCGGCGAGCGCGGTCACCCCGGCCGCGCAGTCGTCCTCGGCGGCGAACTCGGCCGGGGAGTGCGAGACCCCGGTGGGGTTGCGCACGAACAGCATGGCGGTCGGGATGCTCCCGGAGAGGATTCCCGCGTCGTGTCCGGCACCGGTTCCCAGGACGGGCACCTTCAAGCGCGTCCCCAGGATGCGGGCGAGTTCGTCGCGCAGGGCGTGGTCGAACCCGACGACGGGCGTGAAGGACTCGCGGACCATGTCGACGTCGACGCCGTGGGCGGCGGCGTACTCGCGCGCGGCCTGCTCCACGCCCGTGACGACCGTGTCGAGGGCCGTCTGGTCTACGGCGCGTGCGTCGAGCCAGCCGCGCACCAGGGAGGGGATGGCGTTGACCCCGTTCGGCTCGACGGCGATCTTGCCGAAGGTGGCGACGGCGGCGGCAAGCCGGGCCTCGCGGCGGGCGGCGAGCACGGTCTCGGCGTACGGCAGCATCGGGTCGCGCCGGTCGGCGAGCCGGGTGGTGCCGGCGTGGTTGGCCTCGCCGCGGAAGTCGAGCCGCCACCGCCCGTGCGGCCAGATGGCGTCGGCGAGGCCGACCGGGTCGCCGGACAGGTCGAGCGCCCGGCCCTGTTCGACGTGGAGTTCCACGAACGCGCCGATGCGGGCCAGCCGCTCCGGGTCCGGCCCGATGGCGTCGGGGTCGTGTCCGGCGGCGGCCATGGCCCGGGGCAGCGTGACGCCGTCGGCGTCGGTCAGCCGGTGCGCCTGCTCGACGGTGAGCTGTCCGGCGGTCAGCCGGGAGCCGACACAGGCGAGCCCGAACCGGGCGCCCTCCTCGTCGCCGAAGTTCACGATGGCGAGGGGCCGGCCGAACCGCACGCCCCTCGCGCGCAGTTCGTCGAGGGCGGCGAAGGCGGAGACCACGCCGAGGGGCCCGTCGAAGGCGCCGCCGTCGGGCACGGAGTCGAGGTGCGACCCGGTGACCACGGCGTCCCCGGCGGCCGGGTCCCCCAGCCAGGCCCACTGGTTGCCGTTGCGGTCGGTCTCGTACGCGAGTCCGCGCCGCTCGGCCTGCTCCCGGAACCAGGCACGGCACTCGGCATCGGCCCCGGTCCAGGCGTAGCGCCGGTAGCCGCCCGAGTCGGGGTGCCGGCCGACGGGCAGCAGTTCGGCCCACATCTCGTGGAAGGAGGGCGTGCGGTGGCCCGCGGCCCCGTCGGGCCCGTCGTGGCCGGTGGCCCCGCGATGCCGTGGGGCCTCGTTCCGCGGGGCGGCCGGGGGGCCGCCCGTACCCGTGCTCGTGGCGGATTCCCGGGGGAGGGCGGGCACGGCCGCAGCCGCGGACGGCGACGTGTCCTCGGCCCCCGCCGGGAGGCGGCCCTGCCCGCTCGGATCCCGGCTCACGCGTGGTCACCCTCGCGCATCGGCACCCGCACGCCGCGCTCGGCGGCCACCGACTCGGCGCTGTCGTAGCCCGCGTCCACATGCCGGATGACGCCCATGCCGGGGTCGTTGGTGAGCACACGGCGGATCTTCTCGCCGCCGAGTTTCGTGCCGTCGGCGACCGTCACCTGGCCGGCGTGGATGGAGCGGCCCATGCCGACGCCGCCGCCGTGGTGGATGGAGACCCAGGAGGCGCCGGAGGCGACGTTGACCATGGCGTTCAGCAGTGGCCAGTCGGCGATCGCGTCGGAGCCGTCGAGCATGGCCTCGGTCTCGCGGTACGGGGAGGCGACGGAGCCGCAGTCGAGGTGGTCGCGGCCGATGGCGAGGGGGGCCGCCAGTTCCCCGGACGCCACCATGTCGTTGAAGCGCTCGCCTGCCTTGTCGCGTTCGCCGTAGCCGAGCCAGCAGATGCGGGCGGGCAGGCCCTGGAAGTGGACTCGCTCGCCGGCCATCCTGATCCAGCGGGCCAGGGACTCGTTCTCCGGGAACAGCTCAAGGATCGCCTTGTCGGTCTTGGCGATGTCGGCCGCCTCGCCCGACAGGGCCGCCCACCGGAAGGGTCCCTTGCCTTCGCAGAACAGCGGACGGATATAGGCAGGGACGAAGCCGGGGAAAGCGAACGCCCGGTCGTATCCGGCGAGTTGAGCCTCGCCACGGATCGAGTTGCCGTAGTCGAAGACCTCCGCGCCGGCGTCCTGGAAGCCGACCATGGCCTCGACGTGCCGGGCCATGGACTCGCGGGCGCGGGTGGTGAAGCCGGCCGGGTCCTTGGCGGCGGCGGAGGCCATGTCGTCGAAGGCGATACCGACCGGCAGATACGCGAGCGGGTCGTGGGCGGAGGTCTGGTCGGTGACGATGTCGATCGGGGCGTTCATCGCGAGCAGGTCCGGGACCAGTTCGGCCGCGTTGCCGAGGACGCCGATGGACAGCGGGCGGCGGGCGTCGCGCGCCTCCACGGCCAGACGGAGTGCGTGGTCGACGGAGTCGGCCCGGACGTCGAGGTAGCGGTGCTCGATGCGCCGCTCGATGGCGCGCGGGTCGCAGTCGACGCAGATGACGACGCCGTCGTTCATGGTGACGGCGAGCGGCTGGGCGCCGCCCATGCCGCCGAGCCCCGCGGTCAGGGTGATCGTCCCGGCGAGGGTGCCGCCGAACTTCTTCGCGGCCACGGCGGCGAAGGTCTCGTAGGTGCCCTGGAGGATGCCCTGGGTGCCGATGTAGATCCAGGAGCCGGCGGTCATCTGGCCGTACATGGTCAGGCCGAGGGCCTCCAGACGACGGAACTCCTCCCAGTTGGCCCAGTCGCCGACGAGGTTGGAGTTGGCGAGCAGGACGCGCGGGGCCCACTCGTGGGTCTGCATCACGCCGACCGGGCGGCCGGACTGGACGAGCATGGTCTCGTCCTGCTTGAGGGTCTTCAGCGTGCGGACCATGGCGTCGAAGGAGCGCCAGTCGCGGGCGGCCTTGCCGGTGCCGCCGTAGACGACGAGCTTGTCGGGGTGCTCGGCGACCTCGGGGTCCAGGTTGTTCTGCAGCATCCGCAGGGCGGCCTCCTGCTGCCATCCCAGGGCGCTCAGTTCCGTGCCGCGGGGCGCTCGTACGGCGCGGGGTCCTGACATGGTGTGCCTCCTAGCGGATCGCTCCCGGTGGGTCACTGCGGCTTGTTGCTGTGGTTATTCACATCCTGACGTCATGAATAGGGCTAGTCAATACGCGGGCGGGCCGCCGCGGGAGGCGTCATGGATGTTTGGCTGGACGCATGGGCTCAGGCAACGACTGGACGGGGGGCGCCGTGGACACCGGTGAAGACACGCACACGGACGGGACCTACGACGAGATGCGCGTGGAGGCGCGCGAAGCCGCGGCGGACGGGCACGGGCGTACCGCCCGACGGGACCGGGCGGTACGGGCCGCCGTGGCGCAGGGGCTGCTCGGGCCCACGGCACCCGTCGTCGGACTGCTGGACGTCACCGGCATCCGGGACTCGGCGGCGGCACTGCGGGCGGCGTTCGACGCGGTGGTGGCGCCGGGCACACCGGTGCTGCACGCCTTCGCCGTGAAGGCGACCCCGCTGGTGGCCGTCGTGCGGCTGCTGGACGGCGAGGGCATCGGCGCGGAGGTGGCCAGCCCGGGCGAACTGGCGCTGGCGCGGGCGGCCGGGGTCCCGCCGCAGCGCACCGTGCTCGACTCGCCCGCCAAGACACCGGCCGAACTGCGCGAGGCGCTGGCGCTTGGCATCGCGGTCAACGCTGACAACGCACAGGAACTGGACCGCATCGACGGCCTGGTGCGGTCGGCGCCGACCCGATCCCGGCTGGGCATCCGGGTCAATCCGCAGATCGGCGGGGGCTCCATCGGGGCCACCTCGACGGCGACGGCGACCTCCAAGTTCGGGGTGGGGCTGCGCGACGAGGGCGCCCGCGAGTGGGTCGTACGTGCCTTCCTGGACCGGCCGTGGCTGACCCGGCTGCATGCGCACACCGGCTCGCAGGGCATCCCGCTGGCGCTGCTGGCACAGGGCGTGGCGGAGACGTACGCGCTCGCCGAGGAGATCAACGAGCGCGCCGGGCGACCGCAGATCGACACGCTCGACATCGGCGGCGGGCTGCCGGTGAACTTCGAGTCGGACACGACGGCGCCGACCTACGCGCGGTACGCCCGTGCACTGCGGGAGGCCGTGCCGGGGCTGTTCGACGGACGGTACGGGCTGGTGACCGAGTTCGGGCGGTCGCTGCTGGCCAAGCACGGCACCGTGGTGGCGCGGGTGGAGTACGCCAAGAGCGCCGGCGGGCGACGGGTCGCGGTGACCCACGCGGGCGTGCAGGTGGCGACGCGGACGGTGTACGCGCCGACGGCGTGGCCGCTCAGGATCGCCGTGTACGACGCGAAGGGGCGGCCCAAGTCCGGGCCCGAGGTGGTGCAGGACGTGGCCGGGCCGGCCTGCTTCTCCGGCGACCTGCTGGCCGAGGGCCGTGTGCTGCCCCCGCTCGACCAGGGGGACTACGCGGCGGCCCTGGACACGGGCGCCTACTACTTCGCCCACCACTACGCGTACAACTCGCTGGCCAGGCCCGGGGTGTACGGCTTCGCGCCGGACGGCACGGGTGAGGTGGCCTTCGCGACGGTGCGGGCGCCGCAGACGATCGAGGAGATCGTGGCCGAGTCGGGAGGGTCGCACGCCGCCGCACTCACCACCCTGCGGACACCCGAGCGCCCCTGACGCACCCCGGGCGCGATGGCCAACGGGCTTGCGGCGCACCACAGTTGAGTCACCCTAGTTCATCGGCCGCATGTTCCTACGGAAAATGCCAGAAGCCTCACCCGTCCCGCACACCGCGCGTAGTGTCGTCGTCACTCAGCCGGAGTCCCAGGCGGGAGGGGAGCCACGGTGCCCGGAATCGACGCGTGCTTACTGGAGGCCATGCGACTGCCCGGTGCCCGGGGCGCCGCGCTGGTCGACTGGACGAGCGGACTGGCCCTGGGCACCGTCGGGGAAGCCCCCGGCGAGGACCATGAGACATCCGCGGCGGAGGCCGCCGAGCTGGCCCGGCTGGCCGCCGAGCACGGGGCGTTCGCCGCCGCCGACGACCCCGGCGGTGAACGCCCCCCGGTCGAGGACCTGATCGTCAGCAACCGGGACAGCTACCACCTGCTGCGGTTCGTGGACACGCCCTTCGACAGCACCGTCTTCCTGCATCTGTGGCTGGCCCGCGAGGAAGGCAACCTCGCGCTCGCCCGCATCCGGCTCGGCGAGATGGCCGGCCGACTGGTGCTGGAATGACCATGGTCACCACACCGCCACCACCGCTGCCCGTGCGGAACGGGGCGACCGCCTGGGAGCAGACCCACGGCGCCCTGTCCCCGATGCTCAGCCGGCTCGCCGACGAGCGGGCCACCGGGGTGCTCGTGCGCGAGCACGGCACGCTGCTGCTGCACGAGGGCCGGGTGATCCACGCGGAGAGCCCCTTCGCACCCGGCCTCGATGTGCTCCTCACCGCCCGGGGCACGCTCGACGACGCCGTGTGGCGGCAGGCCGTGGAACGGGCCGCCGACCCGCCGGGCGCCGTCCGGCTGCTGCTCGACGCCGGCCGGCTGACCACGGGCGCGCTGGAGCTGTGCCATCTGGGCGCGCTGTACGACGCCGGGTACTTCGCGCTGGCCCCCAGCAGCGCCCCCGGTCGCTTCCGCTACGAGGCCGTGGCCCGGCCAGGACCGCTGCGTCCGGTCCCCGTGACGGCGCTGGAGCGCGAGACGCTGCGCCGCCGCCGGCTGCTGCACCGCATCTGGGCCGACCCGGCCGTCGACGAGGCGCCGCTGATCCGGGCCGACCCGGTCGCGGCCCCGCCCCTCACACCACGCGGGCGGGCGGTGCTGAACCGCGCCGACGGCGTCCGCACGGCCCCCCAGATCGCCCGTGAGCTGGGCAGACACGCGTTCCACACCCTGGTGGACGTACGACGGCTGGCGGCGGCCGGGCTGCTGTCGCCGGGACGCTCGACGGCCGCCGCTCCCCTACCCACCCCCGAGGTCAACGACCCCGACATCGCGCTGCTGAAGAGGCTCAGGGATGCGCTGGAGGCCCTTTGAACGGCACCGTCCCACCGAGAGGAGACACCTGATGGCGGCCGAGTCGGACATCCTCGACGAGCTGCGCCGACTGCGCACCCGCGTCCCCCAGCTCACCGGCGCCCTCGCGGCCGGCGTCGACGGTCTCGTCGTCGCCCAGGACACCCCCGGCGTCGATCCCGAGGGCCTGGCCGCGCTCACCGCCGCCGCGCTCGGCGTCGCCGTGCGGCTCGCCGACGCGACCGGCCAGGGCGAGCTGCGGGAACTGCTCGTCCGCGGCTCCGGCGGCTATGTCGCCACCTATGCGGCGGGCCGTACCGCGGTCCTCACCCTGCTCACCCAGGACCGGGTCAACGTCGGCCGGCTGCACCTGGAGGGCCGCCGGGCCGCCGCCCGGATCGGCGAGCTGGTCGACGCCGCGGAGAGCGCCGCGGCACAGCGGGCCGGGAACCCGGCGGCGGGCCGTACCGCCGCCGCACGTACCAGAACCACGCGCGCCCAGGGCGCCGCCATGACCGACGCGCGCACCGCAACCGACAGTTGACGAAAGGAAGCACCGCCATGGCCAACACCGAAACAGCGTTGAAAGAGGCGATCACCTCCATCGAGGGTGCCACCGGCGTCGCGCTGGTCGACTACACCAGCGGGATGGCGCTGGGCACGATGGGCGGCAGCAAGACCTTCGATCTGAACGTGGCCGCCGCCGGCAACACCGACGTCATCCGGGCCAAGATGCGCACCATGGAGCACCTGGGCCTGAAGAGCGAGATCGAGGACATCCTGATCACGCTGAGCAACCAGTACCACCTGGTCCGGCTGCTCAAGGGCCGGGGCGGCAACGGTCTGTTCCTGTATCTGGTGCTGGACTCCGGCCGGGCCAACCTCGCGATGGCCCGGCACCAGCTGAAGAAGATAGAGCAGGACCTGGAGGTCTGAGGCGAGGCCCGGTCAGACGAGTGCCGCGGTGCGGCGGCGCGCCCCGCCCGGGGCCGCGTCGCCCGCCGCGATGCCCGTGTCCCGGTACGCCCTGACCGCCTTGCCGGCCGGGCGCCCGCCGCGGCCGTCGAGCCAGTCGACCCGCACCCACAGCAGCGCGTCCCCGGCCCGTTCGCGCCGCCCCAGCCAGGCGGCCTTGAGCCGCAGCCCGGCACCGGTCCCGGCCAGCAGCATGCCGCCGGCCGCGGGCACGGCGAACGAGCTGCCGAGCGCGGCGAGGAAGGCGAGCAGCAGCCACCAGCGGTGGCCGCGGCGCCAGACACGGACCGTCACCGCCCGGTCCTGGAGCACATCGTGCCGGCCGGCGCGGGCCGCTCCGCCGGCGAGGGCCGTGTAGCGGCGGCGCCGGGTGTACGCCACGGCGGCGGCGCCGAGGATGAACAGCGCGGCCCCGCCGAGCACACCGATCCTGCGCCCGGTCACGCCCGGCACGAGCACGCCGATGCCGGCCACGCACACCCCCAGCCACCACAGCGGTGCCGCCCCGGCCCGCACCACGACGGCCACCCGGGCCAGCCCCTGTCCTCCACGTGCCACGTCCGGCCTCCCGTCTTCCGGCTCCTTCGCGTTCCTGCGCGCGGAACGGTAACGGGACAACGTGAGACAATTCTGAGAGCGGCGGGTCACTCCACGAACAGCCCGCGTGCGGCCGCCTTCGTATCGAACTCCTCCAGCCGCGCCTGGGCGTCCGGCAGGTCGTCGCACATCGCCTCCAGCAGCACCCGCCCGAGCAGCATCGGCGCGCACGCGGTGTCGAAGGCGAGGCCCGTGCCGATGGCGGCGGGCAGCAGCAGGTCGCTGTGGCGGGCGACGGGCGCGAACGCCGAGTCGGCGACGGTGACCACGGTCAGCCCGGCGTCCTTGGCGTAGGCCAGGGTGTCCACGACCTCGCGCGGATGCCGTGGCAGGGCGAAGCACAGCAGCGCGCTCGCACCCGCCCGGACGGCCGCGTCGACCCGGTCCTGGATCATGGTGCCGCCCTCGTCGAGCAGCCGGACGTCCGGGTGCACCTTGGCGGCGAAGTACGCGAAGCCGTACGCCTGCGCGGCGGCGGCGCGCAGCCCGAGCACCGGCAGCGGCCGGGAGGCGGCCAGGACGCGGCCCGCCTTGTGCACCGGCCGCGGGTCGGCGAGGACCTCCGCCAGATGCCGCAGATTCTCGATCTCGGCCTCGACGGCCTGCTGGTACTCGTTGTGCGACGTCGCGTCCGGGGCCGGTTCGGCGGGCACGACGTCGCGCAGGTGCCTGCGCAGGGCCGGGTAGCCGTCGAAGCCGAGGGCGACCGCGAACCGGGTCACCGACGGCTGGCTGACCCCGGCCAGCTCGGCCAGCTCCACGCTGGACAGGAACGGCACGTCGGCGGCCCGCCGCACCATGTTGTGCGCGATGCGCCGCTGGGTCGGCGTGAGCCGGTGCCCCTCGAAGAGCGCCTGCAGGCGGGTCGCAGGGCTGTCGGTCACGCTCATCACGTGCTCCCCCTCCAGATGGCCATAAGGTTCGGACTCCCTCGGACCCGGACGCCGTTCGACGCCGGGGCACCGGGCGCCCTATTCACACACCAAGAACTCTGCATGACCGTATACAGCCGGGCAAGGGACACCCCTGATCCAGGCCGTGATCCGGCGCTGTGCCCCGGCCGTTCGCGCGGCGCCGCGCGACCCGTGCGCCGGAGCGGGGGACGCCCGCGCCGGTGACCGGGCGAGCGGCGGTGGCCCGATGGCGGAGCACCTGCGGACGAGCGCCCCGGTGCCGGGGCATCTACGGACGGGCGCGCCGGTGCCGGGGCATCTGCGGCTGCTCGTCGGCGAGATCATCCCCGCGGCGCGCCGGACCCGGGCGGTCCCCGGCGACTGGGCCGAGCACACCATGCGCGCCCACACCGCCTGCGTCCGGGACGCGATCCGCGCGGACCCGGCGTTCAGGCCGGCGTATGTCGCTGCTGCCCGCCGCGACCTCGGCACCGGACTCGTCTGCCTGCTGCCCTGACACCCGCCCTGAGGCGGCCGCGGTGCCGCCGTCCCGAGGCCAAGAGGGGGGCTAGCCCCAGTGCGGCGGGCGACCCGGCATCCTACGGTGCCCGTATGACCGGAATCGAGGCGCGGGACGCCGACCTGAAGAAGGAACTCGACGCCACCCTCCAGGCGCGTCGGGAACTCGGCGAGGAGTACGAGTCCGCGCTGGTCGACTCGTTCCTGGAGAAGGTCGACCAGCGCATCGACGGCGCGGTGGAGCGCCGGATGCGCAGACTTCTCGCCGAGCAGCAGATGCAGATCGCGCGGGGCTCCCGGTCCCCGAAGCCGACCGACTCCTGGGGGGAGCGGTTCGGGTTCGGCATCGTCTCGATGGTGCTGGCGATCCCGCTGTCCGCGATCGGCGGCGCCGTCGGCCATCTGCCCGGTCTGATCGTCACCTGGGTGGGCATCGTCGGCGTCAACACGGTTCAGGCGGCCCGCACCACCCCGGGCCTGTTCGGCCGGCTGCGCCACCGCTCGGACCCGTCCTCCAGGGACGACGCCTGGGAGGAGTGACGGCCGCTCGGGCCGCGCCCCGACAACGCACCGGGCGGGCCGGGGCGAAGGTGTGCGCGGGGACCGCCGCACCCCCGTTGCCGGGGGGCGGGACGACGGCGGTCCCCGCGAGGGACGCGGGCCGGGTCAGGGCCGGGCTGCGCGTCCATGGCGTCCATGGAGGTCCGGGAGCCGCTCCGGAGGTCCTTGGCGCCGTTCGGCGCCGGCCGGGGCGGGGAGCCGCTCCCGCCCTGCCGACACCCACCAATGTGCCGGACGCGTGTTAAGCGGGTGCTGCGCGCACGTGACGCGCGCGTACCACTTCCGAAACAGCTGCGAAGCCGCCGGACACCGCAGGTTCGCCGTGGACACCGGCGGTTCACCGCAGATTCGTCACTGCTTTCCGGCCTTGGCGAGAAAGGCCAGCAGGTCCTGCCGGCTGACCACACCGGTCGGCTTGCCCTCGACGAGGACGATCGCCGCGTCCGCCGCGCCGAGCACCGACATCAGATCGGCGACCGGCTCACCGGACCCGACCTGGGGCAGCGGGCCGCACATGTGCTTCTCCAGCGGGTCCTCCAGCGAGGCCCGCTTGCTGAACAGGGCGTCGAGCAGTTCCCGTTCCACCACCGAGCCCACGACCTCCGCGGCCATCACATCGGGATGCCCGGCGCCCGGCTTCACGACCGGCATCTGGGAGACGCCGTACTCGCGCAGCACCTCGATGGCCTGGCCGACGGTCTCGTCCGGGTGCATATGGACGAGGGAGGGGATGTGACCGCCCACCTTGTCGTTGAGGACGTCGCCGACCCGGGCGCTCGGGCCCTCGTCCTCCAGGAAGCCGTAGTCGGCCATCCACTCGTCGTTGAAGATCTTGCTGAGGTAGCCGCGGCCGCTGTCGGGCAGGAGGACGACCACGACGTCGTCCGGGCCGAGCCGCTCGGCCACCCGCAGCGCGGCCACCACCGCCATGCCACAGGAGCCGCCGACCAGCAGGCCCTCCTCCTTCGCCAGCCGGCGGGTCATCTGGAAGGAGTCCTTGTCGGACACGGCGACGATCTCGTCGGCGACGGTCCGGTCGTAGGCAGTCGGCCAGAAGTCCTCACCGACGCCCTCGACCAGATACGGGCGCCCGGAGCCGCCGGAGTAGACGGAACCCTCCGGGTCGGCGCCGATCACCTTGACCCGGCCGTCGCTGACGTCCTTCAGATAGCGGCCGGTGCCGGAGATGGTGCCGCCGGTGCCGACGCCCGCCACGAAGTGGGTGATCCGGCCGTCGGTCTGCTGCCACAGCTCGGGCCCGGTCGAGTGGTAGTGGGAGAGCGGGTTGTTGGGGTTGGAGTACTGGTCGGGCTTCCAGGCCCCGGGGGTCTCGCGCACCAGCCGGTCGGAGACGTTGTAGTAGGAGTCCGGGTGCTCGGGCGCCACGGCGGTCGGGCAGACGACCACTTCGGCCCCGTACGCCCGCAGCACGTTGATCTTGTCGGTGCTCACCTTGTCCGGGCACACGAAGATGCACCGGTAGCCCTTCTGCTGGGCCACGATCGCCAGGCCCACGCCGGTGTTTCCGCTGGTCGGCTCGACAATGGTGCCGCCCGGCTGCAGTTCCCCGCTCTGCTCGGCGGCCTCGATCATGCGCAGGGCGATGCGGTCCTTCACGCTGCCGCCCGGGTTGAAGTACTCCACCTTGGCCAGGACGGTCGCCCGAATGCCCTTGGTCACGCTGTTGAGCCTCAGCAGCGGGGTGTTGCCGACGAGGCTGATCATCGAGTCGTGGAATTGCACCGTCGTCTCCGGTTGCTTGCACAAAGAAGTGGTCGTAGTAGTTCCGTCAGCCTAAGGCCAGCTGCCCCGCCCCGGGCCGGCGTTCACTCACTGTTGAGATTGGCGGACAGGCAGTACGGGGCAAGGAGTGGGTGTAGGGCTACGAGGAGGTGGCGGCGACGCATGACGAGCATGTCGAGGGCGAGGGTGGCCCGGCGGATCGCGGCCGGCGCGGCGTACGGCGGCGGCGGGGTCGGGCTGGTCGGGGCGGCCGCCGTCGGCCTGCTGCTGGCCGAGGTACAGCTGGCCAAGCGGCACGTGGGCAACGGCACCGCGGACCGGGTCCCGTCGGCGGAGGGAGAGTACGGCCGGGGCTATGCGGTGCCCGGTGAGCCACCCCTGCGGCTGGCCATGCTCGGGGACTCCACGGCGGCGGGCCAGGGCGTGCGCCGGGCGGGCCAGACGCCGGGCGCGCTGCTGGCGTCGGGCCTCGCGGCCGTGGCCGAACGGCCGGTGGAGCTGCGCAACGTCGCCCTGCCGGGGGCCCAGTCGGACGACCTGGACCGTCAGGTGAGCCTGGTGGTGGCCGTGGGCGCGCCGGTACCGGACGTGTGCGTGATCATGATCGGCGCGAACGACGTGACCCGCCGGATGCCGCCGACGCGTTCGGTCAGGCATCTGTCGGGGGCGGTACGGCGGCTGCGCACGGCCGGTGCTGAGGTCGTCGTGGGCACCTGCCCCGACCTGGGCACCATCGAGCCGGTGCAGCAGCCGCTGCGCTGGCTGGCGCGCCGTGCCTCGCGGCAGCTGGCGGCGGCCCAGACGATCGGGGTGGTGGAGCAGGGGGGCCGCGCGGTGTCGCTCGGCGATCTGCTCGGCCCCGAGTTCGCGGCGAACCCGCGCGAGCTGTTCGGCCCGGACAACTACCACCCCTCCGCGGAGGGCTACGCCACGGCCGCGATGGCGGTGCTGCCGACGGTGTGCGCGGCCCTCGGCCTGTGGCCGGCGGACGAGGAGCGCCCGGATGTGTCGCGGCGCGAGGGTTTCCTGCCGGTGGCCCGTGCGGCGGCGGAGGCCGCGGACGAGGCGGGCACCGAGGTCACCGCGGCGATGCCCACGGGGCCGCGGGGTCCGTGGGCGCTGCTCAAGCGCCGCCGCCGACGCCGGGTCACCGAACCAGAACCCGCCCCTGCCACCACCACCCAGCCTTCCTGACACCCCACCCAGCCCTCCGGTCCAGACCCGCACCAACCAACCGACCCACCCGGACCGCCCGATACGCGCGACCGCGAGTGGCCCCTGCCACGCACGTGGGATCCAGGTCAGCCGCACCGCGAGGGCAGTCTCGCGGTGCAGCCAGACCGCATGGGCGGGATCACGCCGCGTGGACGAGGCCCCGGGACCACCGGACCGCGTAGGCAGGGGTACCGGGACCGCCGGAGCGCGTAGGCGGCAGTCGCGGATGGCTACGCCGCGCGGGCGGGTCCCGGGTGGCTACGCCGCGCGGGCGGGTCCCGGGTGGCTGCGTCGGGCGCGCAAGCTCGCGGTGCGGCCGGGTCGCGTGCGCGGGGTCCCCGGGCATCCCCAGCGGCGTACGCAGGGTCCCAGGGGGTCCCCGGCCGCGTACGCAGGGATCCGGGGATGGCCGCGCCGCGTGCCCGGAGTCCAGGCAGCCGGGCCGCGTACGCGAGGTCCCGGGGTTAGCCCCGGCCGCGTACGCAGGGTCCCAGGGATGGCCGTGCCGGGTGGCTCGGGGCACGAGGTCAGCGCCGGCCGCATGCGCGGGGGCTCGGGGCACGAGGTCAGCGCCGGCCGCATGCGCGGGGGCTCGGCTGAACCGAGCGGGGTGGAAAGCAAGCGCTTAGAAGATTGCGGTCTGTGTCACATCGCGCCGCCGGTGACCGTGACGGTACGGGCAGGTAGCTTCCCAAGGAGTCCTGCCCATCCGTACGCCCATGGAGCCGTGATGCCCGAAGCCGTCATCGTCTCGACCGCCCGCTCCCCCATCGGCCGCGCCTTCAAGGGCTCCCTGAAGGAACTGCGCCCGGACGACCTCACCGCCACGATCGTCCAGGCCGCCCTGGCGAAGGTCCCCGAACTGGACCCGAAGGACATCGACGACCTCATGCTCGGCTGCGGCCTGCCCGGCGGCGAGCAGGGCAACAACCTCGGCCGGATCGTCGCCGTACTGATGGGCATGGACCACCTGCCGGGCTGCACCGTCACCCGCTACTGCTCCTCGTCCCTGCAGACCAGCCGGATGGCCCTGCACGCCATCAAGGCCGGCGAGGGCGATGTCTTCGTCTCGGCCGGCGTCGAGATGGTCTCGCGGTTCGCCAAGGGCAACTCCGACACCTGGCCGGACACCCACAACCCGGTCTTCGCCGAGGCCGAGGCGCGCACCGCCGCGGTCGCCGAACAGGAGGGCACGAGCTGGCACGACCCGCGCGAGGACGGCCTCGTCCCCGACGCCTACATCGCGATGGGCCAGACCGCCGAGAACCTGGCCCGCCGCAGGGGCATCACCCGCCGGGACATGGACGAGTTCGGCGTCCGCTCGCAGAACCTCGCCGAGGAGGCCATCAAGAACGGCTTCTGGGAGCGCGAGATCACCCCGGTGACGCTCCCCGACGGCACGGTGATCGGCAAGGACGACGGTCCGCGCGCGGGCGTGACCATGGAGGGCGTGCAGGGCCTCAAGCCGGCCTTCCGCCCGGACGGGCTCGTCACCGCCGGCAACTGCTGCCCGCTGAACGACGGCGCCGCCGCGGTCGTCATCATGTCCGACACCAAGGCCCGCGAGCTGGGGCTGACCCCGCTCGCCCGGATCGTGTCGACCGGCGTCTCCGGGCTGTCCCCCGAGATCATGGGCCTCGGCCCGGTGGAGGCATCCCGGCAGGCCCTGCGCCGCGCCGGGCTGAGCATCGACGACATCGACCTGGTCGAGATCAACGAGGCCTTCGCCGCCCAGGTGATCCCCTCCTACCGGGAACTCGGTATCGACCTCGACAGGCTGAACGTCAACGGCGGCGCCATCGCGGTCGGCCACCCCTTCGGGATGACCGGCGCCCGTATCACCGGCACGCTCATCAACTCGCTCCAGTGGCACGACAAGCAGTTCGGCCTGGAGACGATGTGCGTCGGCGGCGGCCAGGGCATGGCCATGGTCATCGAACGCCTCAGCTGAAAGCGCGTCCGGTCCCGAACGGTGACCGGCCGAAAACCCAACGTGACGGCACGGACCCGGTGTTCGAGGACGTTCCGAACGCCGGGTCGATTTGTGATCCAATCTCCCTCAGGATGTGACCTATCTCCCTTCCGGGAGATATCCCGCAGGTCAGAGCGGTTGTGGAGGTATACCTCGGACCCAAAGTCACGTCCGTTTCGTGACGTTACGCACTGACAGCTGGTTAGTCCACCCTTCAAGCTGATGTAGGAAGTCGGGGGTCGACTTTGAACCGGGAGTACGTCAGTGAGCGCCATGCCGATCGCCCTGCTGCTCACCACGGCCGCCACGGGCGCCGTGGGCGTCGCCGTCCTGCGCACCATGCTCGTTCTGCGCCGCCAGGTCACGGCCCTGCACACCCAGCTCGCGGAGAGCCAGGCAGCCGCCACGCGTGCGCTGCTGCCCGGCGCCCGCACCACGACCGACACCGAGCAGATACGCTCCGCCGTCGCCGAGGCGCTCGCCGAGGAACGGGAGCGTGAGCTGGCCGAGGCGCGTGCCTTCTGGGCCGCCCAGGAGGCCCGGGACGCCTCCGACGCGCCCTCGCTGCTGGGCCTCGCCGACAACGAACCGTTTCTGCCACGGCAGGCGGACTTCGCGGGCCTGGAGCCGGTCACCGAGCCGGTGATCGAGCCGGCGACGGACACCGACGAGTTCGCCGGTGAGTCCCCGGAGTTGGCCGCGGCCCGCCGCCGGCACCCCTCGCATCCGGACTTCGTGCCGGTGCCGTCACCGATCGTCAACGACCATGAGCGCACCGTCTCCACGCTGGAGGAGCTGGCCGAGTCCGGCGTCGAACTGACCGACGTCCGCCCCGGCCCCCTCGGCACCCTCGACGTCTATGTCTTCGCGGACGGCACGACCCTGTGTATGACCCCGGGCCACCGCGAGACCGCGGAGCGCCTGGCGGCGTTCCTGCGCTGCGGGGTGGCCCCGGTCCTGCTGGGCGGCTCGGGCATCTCGGGCGCGTACACCCTGACCTTCGCGTGCGGCGAGGAGACCGTGTACATCCTGGCGGACCGGGTCATAGCGTCCCTGTAGTCCTCCGGTCCTGCGGTCCTCCGGTGCGGAACGGCTCGTAGAACCGGCAGGGGGAAGCGCATACGGCTCGGCCGACCCGGGCGGCGCGTCGCGGCGACCGCCGCACCCTCCGGCGAGAGGCGAGCCCGAGCACGGCGACGACGGCGCTCCGCGCGGCGAAGGACCCGGAGGCGACCGGAACGAGCACCCGGCTGACGACGACCGATGCGATAAGCCCGCGCGAGCCGGGGCAGTACGACGGCGACCGGCGCGACGGACCCGGCAGGCCGGGGCACTACGACGACGGGCCGCGCGGCGAAGTACCGGGTGGCCACCGGGAAGAACACCCCGCTGCCGGCGACCGGCGCGACGGACCCGGCAGGCCGGGGCACTACGACGACGGGCCGCGCGGCGAAGTACCCGAAGGCGACCGCACCGAGCACCCCGCTGCCGGCGACCGGCGCGGAGCCGGAGGGCCGTGCGCCGCTCACACGCCCGCGCGCTGCCGGGCCTCGTCGACCAGGCGGACCGCCTCCGCCACCTCCGCCTCGCTCGTCAGCACGAGCGCCAGATCGTGCCCGGCCACGGTGATCTGGTCGGCGGCGGCGAACATGCCGGCGTCCGGCATCTGCCGCGGCTCCGCCGAGGGATCCTCGATCCGCTGGGCGCGCACCGCCAACTCCCTTGCCAGACCCAGCGCCTCGGCGGCGGCGCTGCGCTGCAACCGGCTCTGCGGAGCCGCCCGCAGACGGTCGGCGAAGTGATCCACTGCATGGGTCAGGGGCGTCGTATCAACCACGCGGTGAGCGTAACGCGTCCTACCTGGAGTGTTGCCAACACGCCAACGCTCAGGCACGGTGACGTGAAGGACCGGCTTCGAATGCGTCCGGAGGCGCCGATGTCCCAAGTCTTCTCCGAAGAGACCCATCGCAATCTGCTCGCCCGCATCCCCCACTGCACCGGTCGTGAAGTCTCCGACTGGCTGCGCACCGTCGAGGAAGGCCCCGCTCTCTTCCGCTTCGAGGAGAAAGTCAGCTGGCTCCGTCAGGAGCACAACCTCGCATACGGCCACGCCAAGGCGCTTGTCCATGAGTACGACTTGAGGAGGGCCGCGCGCAAACTCCTCTAGGCGCGCACATCCGGAACATCGAAAGGGCCCCGGGACGGAACCCGGGGCCCTTCGCGTGCCGGCGTGCGGCCGACCAGTCGTAGGACCGACTAGTCGTTGCTACTGAAGATCGCGACCAGCCGCAGCATCTCCACGTAGATCCACACGAGGGTCATGGTCAGACCGAACGCGGCCAGCCACGCCTCGTTGCGCGGGGCGCCGTAGGCGATGCCGTCCTCGATCTGCTTGAAGTCGAGGGTCAGGAAGAACGCGCCGAGCAGGATCGCGATGATGCCCACGATCGCGCCGAGCGGGCCGAAGCTGCGCAGACCGCCGTCCTCGGCGACGCCGAAGGCCACCAGAAGCAGGTTGACCGCCATGACCGCCACGAACGCCATCGCGATCACGAGGCCGATGCGGGCGTAGCGGGCGGTGACCCGGATCCAGCCGGCCTTGTAGACCAGCAGGGTCGCGCCCGAGACGGCCATGGTGCCGAGCACCGCCTGGAACGGGGCGCCGCTCCACCGGCTGTTGAACATCTCGCTGATCACGCCGAGGAAGACGCCCTCGAGGGCGGCGTATCCGAGGATCAGCGCGGGGGACGGGGTGCGCTTGAAGCTCTGCACCAGCGCCAGGACCATCGCGATCAGGCCGGCGCCGATCGCGAGACCGTAGCTGCCGGACGAGACCGGCAGCAGGGTCCAGGCGAGGACGGCACCGACGGCGACCACGCCGAGCGTGGTGGCCGAGCGCAGGACGACATCGTCCATCGTCATCCGGTCGGTGGTGACCGGGGCCTGCGGCGGGGCGCCGTACTGCTGGTCCTGCTGGGCGTAGGGGTTCGTCGCGTACGGGTTGCCGCCCTGGGCGTACGGGTTGCCCGGCGCGTACCCGGCCTGCGGCGCGGTGTTGAAGCCCGCGTAGCCGTTGTCGCGGCTGAACCCCCGTCGCGAGAAGACCGGGTTGCTGCTCCTCATTTCACTCCTCCATGGCCGCCCTGCGCGGCCTTGGCTGCAAGAGTAATAGGTTGGCAAAAGATTGACCCTAGTACCTGGGGAGGATCTTTCCCCAGCCGTGCTGCGCAACACGCTAACGGGCGGCCTCATTCCCGGCCACGGAGGGGCCCCATTCCATGACGGTTCCGCTACACGGGCGAAACCGGCCGGAGACGGACCGCACTGGGCCGGTTGTGGCAAGGCTCCCTGCGCCTACGCGGTGGCGTCCGGTGCCGCGGCGGCGCGGGCGCGGTGGGCCGCCACGCGCTCGCGGGTCGCGCAGCGGCGGGAGCAGTAGCGGCGTTCCGGGCCGCTGCCCTGCGTGATGAAGACGTTGCGGCAGGCGGGCGACGCGCAGACGGCGCCGGGCGGCCGCCGGCGGTCCCAGACGAGGACGGTCAGGGCCATGCAGGACGAGGCGAGGAACCACTCGTCCCAGGGGCCGTCGTCGGCGCGGTCGAGGTGCGGGTGCCAGGGCGTGCCGCCGCCGTGCGAGGTGAGCCGGAGCCGTCCGGTGTGTGCGCGCAGCAGGCGGTTGAGCGCGGTGGCGGCGGCGTCGGTGTCCGCGGCGGCGAAGACCTCCCGCAGCCGGGCGGCGGCGACCCGCATCCGGTCGACGTCCCGCTGCGTCAGGCCGAGGGGTCCGTCCTCGCCGTGGGCGCGGAGCACCCGGGCGACGGCGGCGGGGTCGGGGGCGTCCGGGTCCAGCGCGTTGACCAGGGCGGCGGTGCGGCGCGCCATGGTCAGCACGGAGTGCCGGGCGGACCAGTCGCCGGGGGTGTCGGACACAGGCTCAATGTAACGCATATTGCAGAGTTTTACGTTACCTACGTAACGTTTCACTAATGACGAAGCGTTACGCGACGCCTGGCACGGCCCGCTTCGGAAGGTCCGCGAGAACGGCCTGGGGAGCGGCCTGGGGAGCGGCCTGGGCAACGGTCTCCCCGCACGCCGGGGCGCTGGCGGCCCGTACCGGGGACGAGATGTCGGGGCCCGCACTGATGCTGGCCGGGCTCGCCCTGACCGGATCGGCCGCCGCCGGAGCCGCACTGCTCGCGGGCATCACCGTTGCGGCGGCGGTGGGCGGCCCGGTGCTCGGCGCCCTCCTGGACCGGGCGGCGCAGCCCGGCCGGCCGCTGGCCGCGGCGCTCGTGCTGTACGCCGCCGGCCTGGCCCTGGTCCTGCTGGCGCTCGGCCGGCTTCCGTTCGCCGTCAGTGTGCTGCTCGCGGTGGCCACCGGGCTGCTGGGCCCGGCGCTGTCCGGCGGCTGGACCGCCCAGCTGCCCCACGTCGTACCGGCCGACCGGCTGCCCAGGGCGAACGCGCTCGACGCCATGACGTTCGGCGCGGCGAGCCTGGCCGGGCCCGCCCTCGCGGGCGGCACGGCGGCGGCACTGGGGGCGCCGACGGCCGTCCTGGTCTCCGTGGCCCTGATCGGTGCGGCGGTGCCCGCGGCGTGGCGGCTGCCCGCACGTCCCGGTGCGGCGCACCGCCCGCGGGCCGCCTCCCTGTCCGGCGACCTCACGGCCGGCGTACGGGCCCTGGTGGGCGGCCGCCGGCTGGCCCGGGCCACTCTCGTCTCGGTCGTCTGCTGCATCGGGCAGGGCATGCTCACGGCCTGTCTCCCGCTGCTCGGCGAACGCGTCCTCGGCGGCGCCGGCCGCGGCACGGCGCTGCTGTCCTGCACGGCGGCCGGGGCCCTCGCCGCCAACGTTCTGCTCGCCCGTTTCCCGCGCGCCGTGGCCCCCGACACGATCCTGTGGGCCACCGCCCTGATCCAGGCGTCCGCGCCGGCCCTGGCCGCGCTCTCGCTGACCGCGTCCGGCGGCCCGGCACTGCTGGTGACGGCCGCGATCGTGACGGGACTGGCCGAAGGGCCGGCTTTGAGCGCTCTGTTCGCGGTGCGCCATCAGGAGGCGCCGGCCCGGCTGCGTGGCCAGGTCTTCACGACCGGCGCCAGCCTGAAGATCACCGCCTTCGCCCTGGGCGCGGCCCTCGCCGCCACCCTGTCGCCCCGCTCCCTCCCCCTCACGCTGGCCCTGGCGGCGGGCACGTCGACGGCGGCGGCCCTGACGTTCGTCGCTCTCCGGGAATCCGCCCACGAAACCGCCGCCCCGCCGTCGTCGGACTCCGTCCGCTGATCGCGAGCGGCGCCGACATGGGAGACAGCCGGCGCAGAACGCACGGGATTTCCCGGATAAAGCTCCGCACCGCGGGGAGGACAACCCCGGGGAACGCGCGGCCGAGGCCGCCCGGTGCGAGGTGGGGCAGGAGGGGCCGTGGCTCAGGGGTCGGGTGGGTGCCGGTGAGCGCGCGGATGCCGCCGCGCCGGGTCGGTGCGTGGGCGCGCGTCGCCGGCAAGGTCGCGGCAGGGGTGGCCCTGACGACCGTGGCGGCGCTGTTCGCCGTCCTCGGGTACGGGTTCGCCCGCAGTGGACTGGACGGACTGCACGACGCCTCCGCGGTCGCGGCGCGTGGGCGGTCGGCCGACGGGACCGTCCTGGCGAAGGACGAGGTGGCCGGCCCTCAGGGAAGCCGCACCAAGCGGATCGAAGTGAGCTTCACCGCCGCCGACGGGACCTCGTACCGGTTCTGGGAAGGCGGCGACGCGGACGTCGGCGACACGATCCGCGTCCACTATGTGCCGGGGCGTCCCGACACGGCGAGCACGCACTCCCCGACGGGCAACAGGATCGGGTACGGCATGCTCGTCCTGGTCGGGCTCGCGCTCATGATCCTCATGCCGCTCCTGGCCCTCAGACTCGGCTGGACGGGTCTTCGCCACCTCCGACGCGCCAACCGGAAACGAGCGGCAGCGGGATGACACCGCCTCGGCCCCGGGTGTCAGCGGGCTCCCCGTTCGTCCAGGGCCGAGCGCAGACTGCGTAGGGCGTAGTACACGCGGGATTTGACCGTGCCCTGGGGGACGCCCAGGTCCTGGGCCGCCTGGTGGGTGGTGCTGTCGGCGAAAAAGGTGGCCTGAAGTGCCTCTCGGTGGGCCGGAGTCAGGGAGTTCAGGGCGTCGTGCAGGACGATGGACGACAGCATGCGTTCGATGTCGTCCGCCTCGGCGCCCAGGTCGGTCAGCCATGTCGCGCCGCTGACCTCCTGGGGCCTGGCCATCTTCGTGCGGTGGGCGTCGATGACGAGGTTGCGGGCCACCCGGAACATCCACGGGCGTACCGCCATGCCCTCGTCGTCGACCAGGTTCTGCTTGTTCCAGCAGCGCAGCAGCGTCTCCTGGATGATGTCCTCCGTCCGGTGCGTGTCCCCGCCCAGCATGCGCAGCACATACGCGTAGAGCGCCGGGCCGTGTTCCACGTACAGATCACGCAGCGCGCGCTCCTCGGGGGATATCGCGCCTGCCGAGCCTATGACCATCACGTTCATCGTGTGCTCCTGCTCCTTGGGATGACCGGCCCCAGTGGGGGTTCGCGGGCCGGGGCCTCCGAGGCAGGGGAGTGTTCCGATGTGTGTTCCACGTTCGGTTGACGGTCGTTGTACGGCGCTGTGGATCCGCTGGTCGGCATGCTCTTCGCGGCTGCCGTGCCGTGCTCGGTCTGCCTCACGCCAAGCTCAAGGCGTCCTCAAGTCGCTCCAGACGTACGCCTCCAGCTCGGCCACATGGCTGCGCACCCGGTCCGCCAGTTCCGTGTGGCCAGGCGGCAGTCGGCCCTTGC
The DNA here is from genome assembly GCF_040298665.1 of Streptomyces sp. NPDC001508. NCBI lineage: Bacteria > Bacillati > Actinomycetota > Actinomycetes > Kitasatosporales > Streptomycetaceae > Streptomyces > Streptomyces sp. NPDC001508. The sequence continues at coordinate 5,590 of NZ_JBEPAP010000038.1, read as the reverse complement.
TGTGCAATCTGTCCCACATGTGCAGCAGTTCGTAGCCGTGCACCACCGCCGCCCTGTCGTCCTCCAGGCGTTGCCAGGCCGCCGCCGCCCTCGCCACGTCCTCCGGGGCCCGGCTGTCCCCCGCACCGCAGCGGATCCTCGCCACGGTCAACGCCAGGACCGTTGCGGCCCGGTGGTCGCCGCGCAGGTGGGCCAGATACGCCTCCACCGACCGCGCCTCCAGCGCTTGCGGGTGTTCCGCGCCCGACCTGTTCGTCACGCTCTCGCTCAGCGCCGTCGCGTCCGCGTACGCCTCGTCCAGCCGGCCCGTACGCGCCAACTCGTTGATCTTCGCGATGCGTTCGGCCAGGTCCGTCGATACGTCCGCGGCCGGTGGCGGCGCCGCTGTCCCGGCCGCTCCCGCCCTTGCCCGTGGCGGGGGCGGTGCCGCGTGTGCCGCCGCCGTCGCCCTTGCCCGTGCTACCGCCTGCGCTATCGCCGACCTCTGGGAAGGCTCCGGCTCCAACTCCGGCGCCGGCCTCGGCTCCAGCTCCAACTCGGGCCTCGGCTCCAGCTCCAACTCGGGCCTCGGCTCCGGCTCCGGCTCCGGCTCCGGCTCCGGCTCCGGCTCCGGCTCCGGCTCGATCGTCCCCGTCGGTTCGTCCTCCTGCATCAGGACCCTGCTCGAACCGTCCGGTGCCACCTCCAGGACGAAGTACGTGGCCCCGGCCGTGTCGTTCACCGTCGCCTGCACCGGGGTGCCGTGGACCTCCGCGTGGCGCTGGAGTTCGTCAAGTACCGCCTCGTGCAACGAGTCATCCGGTGCGGCCACGACCGGGCGGCCGTCGATCTCCGCCCGGCCCTGGTCAAAGATGCGCACGTCGAAGCGGGTCATGGGCGGCCTTTCTCTCATGGGGTCGTCGTCTCCCCGGACTCCGTCGGGGTGGGGGTCACACCGGGGGTGGCGCCGTCCGGGGGCGCGGCCACGCCCGCGTACTTCGCGAACTGGGCGCGGACAGCGGCGACATAGCCAAGGGCCTCGTTCGTCTGCGGTACGCCCTTGGCGTCCAGCACCGCGTCCATGCCGACCTTGTACGCGGCCAGGGTGAGGTCGAGGACATTGCCGTCGGCCTTGGCCGTGTCGAGCGCGTTCTGCGCCTCCTTGGCCAGGTCGCACATGTAACGGCCCTGCGCCCGGATCGAGTCCGTGTCGTCCTCGGCGGAGACCTTGCCGTTGTCGTCGTCGTCCTTGCCGTACTTCTCGAAGACGGCGGGCGGCAGTTGGGAGATGCCCTTCTCACCGTCGGGGCCGACCATCTTGGAGTTGTATCCGGACGCGAACTCGATCTGCGACACGATCACGACCGGGCCGATGGTGTCGCACTCCTTGCCGGCGTCCTCGATGGGCTGCACCAGGTCCTCGGGGACGGTGCTCTCCTCCAGCGGGTCCTTGCCGTCGCCCTGCATGATGCGCACCACGTCGTTCGCGGTGGCCTCGTTGTCGGCGTCACTGTGGCTGCCGCCGCCCCCGCCGAAGAGCAGGATCAGCGCGATGAGCGGGGCCAGCAGGACGCCGAGCCCACCGAAGATGATCACCACGACGGCGCCGCCCACCAGGACCACCGGCAACAGCATGCAGCCGAAGCCCAGGGCGGCCACCGAAGTGTTCCGTACGGTCTTGGCGACGCTGCCCTCGCCGCCGTCGCCGCCCTTGTCTGCCATGTCCGCGCTCATTCGCGCCCGCCTTCTTCCCCTCACCTTGAACCGCTCTGCCCGGACGGCCCGTTGTGCTGTCCGACGAGCCCGGGACATCAAACGGGGCTCGGGGCAAAGAAGTTCAAACCGGTGGAAACCACATGAGTCAAAGCAGCGGACATATGAGTCAGCAGGGGGGCGGGACGCGCATGGGTACTCCTTCGATGACGCCGCCGGGGCCGCGGTCCTGGGTGCGCGGACCCACATCCGGCCGCTCGGCGCCACCTTCACCGGCGCCCCCTGCCCCCTCCTCACCGGCACCGGCACCGGCACCCGCGCCGGCACCCGCGCCGTCACCGGCTCCGGCTCGCGCGACTCGCGCGGCTCCCCGTACGGCGCCCGCTTCTGCCGCGGCCCCCCGTCCGGCCGCCGCCGCGCCGGCGCCCGCTCCCCCACGGACCGTCGCTCCCCCGACTCGTCCCTCTCCCCCGCCCCCGCCCGCGCGCCGCGCCTCCGGCGCCCGTGGCGGTGACGCCGGCTGGGGCGAGCCCCGGCGGCCCCGGACCACCGGACGGGCGCAGGGACAGGGACAGGGCCGGACACGGACCCGCACGCGGACACGGGACGAGATCGGGTGGGTCAAGGCGCACGGCGGTGCCGGGGCGTCCTCGCTGTGCGAACTGCTCGGCGGGGTCGACGTGGGAGCCCGCTGGCCGGAGCCCGCCCGGGGCGAGCCGGGCCGGATCGTGCTGGTCGGCCGGACCAGTGCGCGCGGTCTGCGGGCCGTGTCCCAGGCGCTGGGCGCGCTGCACGACGGCAGCGCCCCGCAGGGGCTCGACCTGCTGGCCGTGGTGCTCGTCGCCGACGCCCCGGGGCGGCTGCCGCTCGGGCTGCTGCGCCGTATCCGGGTCATCCGGTCCGCCGCCCATGTGCACCGGGTGCCGTGGATTCCGGCCTGGCGGAAGGGCGGCCGGCTGCGGACCCCGCCCCGGCAGCTCAGCGCCCTGGCCCAACTGGTGGGCGCCGACATCCAGCCCGAGGAAACCCTGTCATGAACCGTCTGCCGCCGCACGGGTATCTGCTGGCCGACTCCTTCAACCCCAACGCGAACGGGGAGACCACCGACATCCTCGGGATGCTCGCCTGGTGCGCCACGGCCGCCGGGGTCGGCGGACTGATCATCGTCGGCATCCAGATGGCCGTCCAGCTGCGCCGGGGTGATCCGGGAGAGGGCGGCGAGCACTTCCGCGGTGTCTTCTTCGTCGCCCTCGCCAGCCTCCTCGCCACCTGCGCCGGACCGCTCGTCGCCGCCCTCGGGGACCTGTCGCTCCACTGACCCGCGCCGGGGCGTCCCGCCCCCTTGCGTACCGCCGGCCTTCCCTACCGCCCGCCCTCCCTACCGCTCACCACCCGCGTCCTACCGCTCACCACCCGCGTCCGCCGCCCGGCGGACGCCGACCCACCCGGAGAATCCCCGATGTCCTCCTCACTGCTGTACAAGACCTCCGCCCTGCTCGCCTCCGACGTGCCCAACCCGACGCGGGAGGCGCCCAGCGAGCTGACCGACAAGGTCGACACCGTGCTCGGCATCGCCGCCTGGGCCGGTACCGCCGCCGGCGTCGCCGGTGTGCTGATCACCGGCGCGATGATGGCCATCTCCCTGAAGCGCGGCGAGAGTTCGGAGCACATGAGCCGCCTCGGCATGGTGCTCGGCGGCTGTGTGCTGGTGGCCACCGCGGGTCCGCTGATCTCGTTCGTCTTCAACTGAACAGGCGGCCTTCGAGATGCTCACGCGCAGGCAACGGCGGACCGATGACGCCGAGCCGTACTGGCGGCAGCGCGGCTGGCAGTTGTCCGCCGGGTTCCTCGCCGTCGCCGTCGTGCTGGGCGGGTTCGCCGCGCTGGCCTCCGGCGGGGACGGCCGCGCCGGTGCCGCGGCCTCCCCCGGCCCGCTGTCCGGCGCCCTCACCGAGGACGGCCGGCCCCAGGGCTGCCACACCGACGACAGCGCCGGTGACGCCCTGCCGAAGGCCGCGCCCAAGGACATCGACTGGCGCATGATCGGCGTCGTACGGGTGCCCGTCTCCGCGACGGCCGGGCCGACGCACGACGACGGCACGCCCTGGTGGTGTTTCGCGCACACCGCCACCGGCGCGGTGCTGGCCGCCCATGTCATCACGGCCCAGATGGGCGAGTCCGGCTGGCGGACCGTGGCCGCGGAGCAGCTCGTACCGGGGCAGCCGCGCGACATGTTCGTGTTCCGTCGCTCGACCGTCGGGGACTCCGTCTCCGCGAACACGACGGACACATCGGCCGTGTCCACGTACGTCGGCTTCTCCGTGCCCTCGTACACGGGGAGCACGGCACGGGTGAACCTGCTCATGCGGTCCACCCAGGGCTACGCCGCGACCACCGTCAACCTCCGCTGGGACAAGGGCGACTGGAAGATCGTGCCGTTCAGCGACGGGGCCCTCTACGCCCAGGTGCAGTCGGTGCAGAACACCCGCGGCTATCTGCTCTGGGAGGTCTGACATGCAGTGCTCGCAAGGCACCGGGGTGCCCGTCCTGGACGCGCTGGTGGGGTTCTTCAGCTTCCTGGGCGACCCCATCGGAACCATCATGAACGCCATCGCGGACTTCGTGCTCGCGGCCGCGATCACCGTGTTCGGGGCCCTGGCCACCGCCATTCCGACCCTGTCGAGCGTCAAGTCGTCACAGAAGATCAATCAAGCCTCGCAATGGCTCGTGGTCTATATGGCGGTGGGCTCGCTGATCTTCGCCGCCTGCCGGATGGCGATCGAACGACGCGGCGACGCGGGCCGCACCGCGCTCAAGGGGATCCTCCGGGTCGTCCTCGTCTCTGGCGGCGCCACCACCCTCGTGTCGGCGGCGGCCGGCCTCTCGGACCGCTACTCCGACTACCTGTTCAAGGCGGGGGCGCAGGAGCAGCTGGACCACATCGGCCAGTGCACGGACGGCGGCGGCATCCAGGCGTTCCTGCTGATGATCCTCGCCTTCCTGCTGCTGATCTCCGGGATCATCCACACCATCCTGCTCTACATCCGCCTCGGCGTGATGATCCTGCTGCTGGGCACCCTGCCACTGGCCGCCGCCGCCTCGATGACCGAGTGGGGCGGCGGCTGGTGGCGCAAGCACCTCGGCTGGATGATCGCCTGGCTGCTGTACAAGCCCGCCGCGGCCCTCGTGATGTACGGGGGCGCGGTGATGCTCAACTCGGACGACCCCGTCAGCGTCAACGAACGCATCGCCGGGATCGGCGTGATGCTGCTGGCCGCCGTCTCGCTGCCCGCACTGCTCAAACTCATCGTGCCCGCCACCGCCGCCCTCGGCGGCGCCGGTGCCGTCTCCGGCGCGATGTCGGCGACCGGCAACGCCCTCGCCTCCGGCGCCCGCTCGCTCGGCGGGGGTCTCAGCGGCGGCGGCAACAGCGGTCGGACCGGGGGCGCGGGCCCCTCCGGCGCGTCCGGGACGACCGGCGGCAGCGGTTCCGGCGGGACGTCCGGACGCGGCGGCCCGGCCGGGGCGGCGGGGGCGGTCGGCTCTTCCGGCGCGAACGGTACGAGCGGCACGGGCCGTTTCGGGCCCGCGGGCGCCCAAGCGGGCGTCGGCGGAGCGGGATCGAGCGGTGCGGGATCGAGCGGTGCGGCCGCGGGCGCGAGCCGGGCGGCAGCGGCGGCCGGCCCCGTCGGCGCAGCCGTCGCCGCCGCGGCCACCGCCGCCAAGATCGTGGGCCGGGCCGCGGCCGGCTCGCTGGACGACGCCGAGCCTCCCGACCGGGGGCACAACTCCTGACGCCGCCCAGCCCCTACGAGCCCGCCCCCGAGCCGCCCCGTGAACCCTTCCGCTTCCGGGCCTCCGTCGCCCGCCCGGGTGACGCGCCGCTGCACATCAGCAG
>NZ_JBEPAP010000037.1:8297-87028 GCF_040298665.1 Streptomyces sp. NPDC001508 | reverse complement strand
GCGACGGAGCGAGTTGCCGAGGGTGTAGCCGAAGCCCGGCTCCAGCGGTTCGATCACGAACCGGGAACGGAACTCGTCGACGACCTCTTCGGTCAGTGAGGGACGCTGAGCGATCAGCACGAGGTATTGCCTCCAGTGTTCGGCGCCCGCTATGTGACGCCGTAGATACCACGAAGGGTACGGGCGGTTCGGCCTCCTATGTGACCGAACCGCCCGGCCCCGTCCGTCTGCCGGTCGGTCGGCAGACTCGGCTCTCGCCGGAGTGGAGTCCTACGATCAGCTGTCTCCACCCGTGAGAGTCGGCCACCAGCGCGGTTCGTAGGCGCATACTGGGGGCAATGACTAAGCCTGCTGCACCGAAGCGTCATTTGCCCACCAGCCCCTTCAAACCCCCGGTCGCGCCGGCTCCCAAGCACTTCGCCGTCGGCGACCAGGTCACCCATGACATGTACGGCCTCGGCCGGGTCATCGGCATCGAGGACGGAATCGCGGTGCTCGTGGATTTCGGCTCGGCACAGATGCGGATCCTGAGCCCGTACGCCAAGATGACCAAGCTCTAGGACCGCTGTGCCCGGTCACGGCACGCCAGGCCCCTTCAGGGACCTGCAACGAAAGCGAGACCTCTCATCGATCTGACGTCGCTGTTCTCCGCCCCGGAAGGGCAACCCCGTCGTGCCGCTCCAGCATCGCCGCCCCCGACGACGAACCCCTTCCAAGCCCCGGACTTCGGGGAGGACGAGACCTTCCTGCTCCAGGACGTACCGGAGCCCGCCTCGGCCCTGCGTACCACGCGAGCCAAGGCGGCCTAGCTCTCACGAGTGCGGTGGCTTCGGCAGCCGGTCCTGGACCGGCTCCGGTGCCTCACGGGAACGAGAAGCCGAGCCGCGATGGCGACTCGGCTTCTCGGCGTTCCCCGGTGTCCGGGATCGGTGACGCGGGTCCTGTCGGGCGGGAATCCCTCCTCCGACGGCAGGTGGCAGACCTTCGCACTGCCGGACCCGGTCGACATCCGGGACATCGACGCCCTCTCGGCGAACGACGCCTGCGCCACCGGCATGCGGTACCCGGTGGACGGGGCCACCCGGTGACGTACCACTGGGACGGCACCACCTGGACGCTGATGGAGGAGCCCCCCGTACGCACCGGTACGGACACCGCCAGGATCGCCGCCGTGGCACCGGACAGCGTCTACGCCGCCGGATGGACCGACGGATCCGATGCCGGTCCGCCCGTGCCGGGCGTCGCCCCCTGGGGCGGCACCGCGTGGAAGGACGTCCCGGGAGCGCTCGCCGATCTCTACCTGCGCGCGATCGTTCCCGACGGCCGCGGCGGGCTGTGGGTCACCGGCAACGGCCGGACCGAGCCGGGCCGGGCTCCGCGCCGCTCGCGGCCCGTTCGGCGAGGGCGCGGTGGATCGCCCAGGACGCGCCGAGCGCCTTGAACGCGGGCAGGCCCAGACGGCAGGACTCGTCCTTGGCGAAGACCTGGCCCACGCCCAGTTCCGCCGCCAGGGCGGGGAGCGGGGTCAGGGGCGTGGGTGCGTAGTCGGGCAAGGCGGTGTGGAAGGCCCTGGCCGCGGCGGGCGCGGGGGCGCAGCGCCAGGCGCGGGCCGCGGGCCGCACGGACCACGGCGGGGTGGGGAGCGGAGCGGGGTTCTCGGGCACGGGATCAGGCTCCGCCACGGCCCCACGATCGGTCCAGCCCACGGCTCCGGCCGGGCCCGGCCGGAGACACGGGGGCAAGCGGCGAGCACCCGACCGCGACCCCACGCCCGCCCGCCCGCCGACCGCAGGCCCCGCGTTCACTCACCGGCCGCCCTGGGGGACGAAGCCCCGTGGCACCGCCGCGGGGAGCCCGGGCGCCGCCACGCGTCACCCGGCCAGGGACCTGTGCCGCAGCGCCGGTGCCCGCCCAACGTGCGGTTCGAGGGCACCGGCCCGACCGGCGGCGTTTTCCCGGCGCGCGGCCCCGCGCGGCCCTCCCACCCTCTGGGGCTTGGGTCTTAGGTGGTGGGTTGGCGCAGGGGCGGATTGCGCGGGTGGTCATGGGGTCGTGCAGTGGGGGTGGGGGTGCGTCGTCCGGGAGGGGTGGCGTGGGAAACGCCCCGGCCGCGCGGCGGCACGCCGCCGCGCCCTGGCCGGGCTTGTCCGGAGCGGATACCCCAGGCGCATCGTTCTGCGGCAGGACGCGCCGCCTGCCCTGCCCGCGGGCAGACCACCGTCGTACGTCGTGGCCGCAGCCGGCGGCCGGCCGTCCTCGGACGGCGGCATCCGGCCGTCCTGGTCCGTGGGGACTCCCCGCTTCGAGGCGTCACTCTCCGTACCGTCCTTCACCTCAACGGGCGAAGGGGGCGCGGGGGCTCTCTTGCCGGGCGGGACCCCGCTGATCGCCGCTTTCCGGGCGGTGAACGGCCACTTGGGGGCGGCTGAGGTCCGGGGTGCGGGGTGCTCGGGTGGTCCGTTCAGCCGATCCGGTGTTACCTGGAGCGAGGGGATACACCGGTATGAGTGAGGACTCACCGGGGCAAAGGAGGCCGAAATATGCGCAGGAAACCGGTCATGCGAACCTTGGCCGCCGCTCTCCTCGCAGGCGGTGCGATCGTCGGAACGGGAGTGGCCGCCAGTCCGGCCTCGGCAGCGGTCCCTACGCACGGCGTCGCGTCACTGTCGCACACCAGCCTGGCGAACGGCGGCGGATGCGGCTTCGGTGGCTTCAACCGATTCTGCGGGTACGGCGGGTACGGCGGGTTCGGCGGCTACGGGTTCAGCCCGTACGGCTTCAGCCCGTACGGGTACGGCTACGGCTACGGCAACTCGCCCGTGGTGATCGTCGTACGGTGACCCGCTGACGGCGAGGACGCCAAAGGCACCGACAAACACAGCAGCGAGAAGGGAAGCGGAGGCTCCGGCCGGAACAGGCCGGAGCCTTCGCCGTGCTCCGGAGCCGGTCCGGCTGAGCAGTTGCGGGGGAGGCTTGAAACAGGGTTCCGGAAGCGGAGATTCACGAACCTTTCACGGACGCACGTCTCCGCTGTGCTAGGGAGTAGCCGTGCCTTGTTTTGGCCGGTCACGGTGCCGTATCCGCGATACGGGGATTACGTCACAAGAATGAGATTGGCGTAGGGTAGCTGTCCTATTAACTGTCTGATTCCATACCGGAGTTGACAGTTGGTCCGCGCTGTGCGCCGCGTGTCCCCAACTGCATGACCGAGAGGACTCCGATGCCCGAAACCCCGCCCTATGCAGTGAGTTCGGAGCCCGGCCGGGTGACGGCGCCGCCCTCGACGCGGAACAGACATGCCCGGCCGCCGACCCAGGACGCGCCGACGGATTCGGCCATTCGTTCCCGCCGCTCGCCCGTGGTCCGGCTCGCGGTGCTGCCGGCGGCGCTGATGGCGCTGCTGGCCGCCGCCGTCGTGCTCTTCGTGCTGCGCAGCCAGGAGGGTACCGCCGACGCGGCCACCTGGGGCGTGCTCACCGCCGCCGCCGTTCTCGGCTGCGGCGTCCTGGCCGGAGCCGGGTACGCGGGCGGCGCCGAGAGCCGGTCGGTGTCACGGCAGTACGAGTCGCTGCGCCGCGCCGTCGCCGCGGGCCAGGCCGATCTGCAGGACGTGCTGCGCCGGCTGGAGCAGGGCGAGCAGGTGGAGCAGCAGCCGTTCACCCACCAGGCACCGCCGCGAGGCGACGCGCTCGGCCGGCTCGCCTACGAGATCAACGTCAGCATGTGGCAGGCCAGGACGGCGGTCGCGCGCACGGCGCAGTTCTCCCGCACCTCCTCGCCGGACAGCGAGGAGAAGGTCGAGGTCTTCGTCAACCTCGCCCGGCGCCTGCAGTCGCTCGTGCACCGCGCGATCAACATGCTCGACCAGCTGGAGAACGAGGTCGAGGACCCGGAGCTGCTCAAGGGCCTCTTCCACGTCGACCACCTGGCCACCCGCATCCGCCGGCACGCGGAGAACGTCGCCGTGCTCGGCGGCTCGGTGTCCCGCCGGCAGTGGACCCGCCCGGTGACCCTGACCGAGGTGCTGCGGTCCTCCATCGCCGAGGTCGAGCACTATTCGCGGGTCAAGCTGGTGCCGCCGATCGAGGGCACGCTGCGCGGCCACGCCGTCGCCGACGTCATCCACCTGCTGGCCGAACTCGTCGAGAACGCCACGATGTTCTCCGAGCCGCACGCCCAAGTCCTGCTGCGCGCGCAGCGGGTGACCGCGGGGCTGGCCGTCGAGGTCGAGGACCGCGGTCTGGGCATGCCCTTGCAGGAGCAGACGCGGATCAACACACTGCTCGCCGAGCCGGACCGCATCGACCTCAGCAAGCTGCTTGCCGACGGCCGTATCGGCCTGTACGTGGTGTCCGCGCTGGCCCGTCGGCACGGCATCGCGGTCCGGCTGCAGAGCAACATCTACGGCGGCGTCCAGGCCATCCTGGTGATCCCGCCCGGGCTGATCGGCGACGAGGAGGTCGAGGCCCCCGCCGAGATGCCCGCGCAGGCGCACGTCCCGCCGGCCCAGCTGCCGCAGGCCCAGGCACCGCAGGCCCAACTGCCGCCACAGACCCAGGTCCCGCAGGCCCAACTGCCGCCACAGACCCAGGTCCCGCACGCCCAGGCCCCGCAGGCCCAACTGCCGCCACAGACCCAGGCACCGCAGGCCCAACTGCCGCCGCAGACCCAGGTCCCGCAGACCCAGGCCCCGCAGGCCCAACTGCCGCAGGCCCGGGTCCCCGGGGCGCAGCTGCCCCCCACGCACCGGGCCGCCGCCCAGGGTCACCCGGCCCAGGTGCCGTCCGCGCAGTACCAGGCCGCGCAGGCGGCACCCGCCCAGCAGCCCGCCCAGCGGCAGCCGCTGCCGCAGGCCCGGACCGGGTCGCCCGCGCCCGCGCCCGTGCCCGCACAGCCGTACGCGCGGGGCGCCGGAGCGCCGCCGGCACCCCACGAGCATGCTTCCCCGCACGCCCAGAACGACCGGCCGCGGCTGCCGCAGCGCCGCGCACAGGAGCACTTGGTACCGGAACTGCGCAACGGTCCCGCCCCCCGTCGGGACGACGAGCAGGAGGTGGAGCACGATCCTGGACTGATGGCCAGCTTCCAGCGCGGAGTCAGCCTCGCTGATCATGAACCCGACGAGCCTCCCACCGACAGCTCTCGCTGACCGCAGGCTCCGTACTCGAAACGAGGAGAAGAACGCCACGTGAGCGACATGCATGCCGGCCAGTCGAAGAATCTGGACTGGCTTCTGGCCGGCCTCGTCCAGCGGGTCCCCTACACCCGCAGTGCCCTTTTGCTGTCTTCCGACGGACTGGCGAAGGCCTTCGACGGGCTCGACACGGTTGCCGAAGCGGAACATCTGGCCGCCCTGGCGTCCGGCCTCCACTCGCTGGCCCGCAGCGCGGGCATGCAGTTCGCGCAGGGGGCCGATGTACGGCAGGTGGTGGTGGAGCTGGACACCGTGCTGCTGTTCGTGTGCGCGGCGGGCTCCGGCGCCTGCCTGGCCGTCCTCGCCGACCGGGAGGCCGACGCGGCGGTGCTCGGCTACGAGATGGCCATGCTGGTCAAGAGCGTCCGCCCGTACCTGGCCACGCCCGCCCGCCAGCGTGTGGCGGGCGCGTCGATGGATCCGGGGCGCTGAGCATGACGGACGCGGAGGACGGGTCGTGGCTCGATGACGCGGCCGGGCGGCTGGTACGGCCGTACACGGTCAGCAACGGGCGCACTCGTCCCTCGGCCCACTTCGACCTGCTGACCATGGTGATGGCCACCGGCACCCGGCCGCAGACGTATCTCGGCCCGGACTACGACCAGCTCCTCGCGCTGTGCGACGCGCCCATGTCGGTGGCCGAGCTGGCCGCCCATCTGCGGCTGCCGGCCGTCATCACCAAAGTTCTGCTCTCCGACCTCGTGACGCACAGGGCGCTCACCACGCGGGCGCCCCGCGTCGTAGAGGCGGCCTCCCCGACCGATCGCAACCTCCTGGAGGCGGTGCTGCGTGGCCTTCGCAAGCGGCTCTGACCCCTTTCCGACCGCCCTGAAGATCCTCATCGCCGGGGGCTTCGGGGTCGGCAAGACCACCTTCGTCGGAGCGGTCAGCGAGATCGAGCCGCTGAGCACCGAGGAGTTGCTGACGAGTGTCAGCGCTCGTACGGACAGCCTGGTGGGCATCGAGGACAAGACAACGACGACCGTGGCGATGGACTTCGGCCGTATCACCCTGAACCCGGACAACGTCCTGTATCTGTTCGGCACGCCCGGGCAGGAACGCTTCTGGTTCATGTGGGACGAGCTGTCCAACGGGGCGCTGGGCGCGGTGGTGCTCGCGGACACCCGGCGGCTCGACCACTGTTTCGCCGCGGTCGACTTCTTCGAGCGGCGCGGCATCGGGTTCATCGTGGCCGTCAACGAGTTCGACGGCGCCTACCACTACGACGCCGAAGAAATACGCGCGGCCCTCGATCTCAAACCCGACGTCCCCGTCGTGATGTGCGACGCACGGCAGTGCAACTCCGGAACCCGCGTGTTGATCGCCCTCGTCCAGCACCTGCTCGCCTCGACTCCCGGCATCTCGCCCGCGGAGCTTAACCCGTCGCGCTGAGGCCAGCTCACCGCGACCGAATGGAGCCTGCATGTCAGCCCCGGTTCCCTACAACACCTCCTTCGACCCGACCGGCCATCTGCTGCTGACCCCGGAGGACCGGGACGCGCCCGCCCGGGTGGCCCGGCTGCGCGAACTCGGCATCGGGGACACCCCCGTGCCGGAGTTCGACGAGTTCGCGCGCAATCTGGCGCATGTCACCGGCGCGCCGTTCTCGATGGTCAACTTCATCGACGAGAACCGGCAGTACTTCGCCGGTCTGTACGCCGCCGGCCGGCCGGGCGTGCAGCTGGAGGCGACGCCGCAGCAGCAGCCCCAGGTCGGCCGGACGATGACGCGCGACCAGGGCTACTGCCCGCATGTCGTGGTGCGCAAGAAGGCGCTTGTGCTGGAGGACGTCTGCGACTATCCGCGGTTCGCCGGGAACCGCGTCGTGGACGAGATCGGCATCCGCTCGTACATGGGCGCGCCGCTCATCGACTGGAAGACCGGGATGGCCCTGGGCACCATCTGCGTCGTGGACACGGACACCCACCCGTGGGGGCGGGACGGCCTGGCGACCATCAAGTCGATGGCCCAGCAACTGGTGGAGAGGATTCACGAGTTGGAGAACCGGGGCGGGATCTGAGCCGCCGCGGGGCGAGCGCCCCGCTGTAGAGCGGTCCTGGGCCGATGCGCGGGAGCCGCGGGCACGACGCTGTGTCCGTGGCTCCCGGTCGTTCAGCCCAGGCCCGCCGTCTCCAGCTGTCCGAGCCGGCGGCGCGGCTCCACGGTGCGGACGAGACCGGACAGCCGCTCGGACCACTGGCCCTTGGCCGTGCCCAGGGCGACCTCGCCGAGCCGCAGCAGTTGGATGTCCGAGGTGCCCGCGGGGGCGTAGATGTGGTGCGCGTCCCGCAGATAGCGCTCGACCGGGCGGTCGGTGAACAGGCCGCTCGCCGCGTGGATCTCCATGGCGTCACCGGCCGATTCGACGGCCGACTCATAATTGAGGTACTTGGCGTTCATCAGCTCCGTGTCGCACGGCAGCCCCTGGTCGAGCAGGTGTACGGCGTGGTAGGCGGCCAGCCTCGCCGTCATCAGCCGTGACTTCATCCTGCCCAGCCTGAGCTTGATGCTGTTCAGCTTGGCGAGCGGTGCGCCGTACCGTTCGCGCTCGATGCACAGCGCGGTGGTCTCCTCGAAGGCCGCCTGGTGGATGCCGAGCGAGACCGCCGTGAGGTTGGGCCGCCCGTACAGCACGCTCGACGAGTAGGCGACGGCCAGGCCCTGGCCCTCTCCGCCGAGCAGATTGGCCGCCGGCACCCGGCAGTTGTCGAAGACGAGTTCACCGAAACTGAATCCGTGCAGGCCCATGGCGGGCCGGTGCGGGGCGAGCGAGAAGCCCGGGCGGTCGGACTCGACAAGGAAGGCGGACAGCCCCTTCGAGCCCTCACCGGTGCGGACCACCACTCCGTGCACATCGCCGACGTGGCTGTTGCCGACGAAGACCTTGCGGCCGTTGAGGATGTAGTCGTCGCCGTCGCGGACGGCGGTGCTGCCCATGCCGAGGACATGGCCGCCCGATTCCGGCTCGGTGACCGCGATCGTCGGCAGGCAGTCGCCGGAGGCGATGCGTGGCAGCCAGGTCCGCCGCTGCAGCGCGTTGCCGAAGTGGATGATTTTGGCGACGCCGAGCTGGGAGGCTTGCGCCATGGCTCCCATGGCCCCGCAGACACGGGCGAGTTCCTCGATGATGATGGTCTTGGCCAGGTGCCCGGCCCCCATCCCGCCGTACTCCCTGCCGATGGTCACGCCGATCCAGCCCTGCCGGGCTATGAGCCTTGACAGTTCGTGCGAGACCGTCCTGGAAGCCTCCATCTCGGGAATCCGCGGGCGCACCTCCCGCTCGGCGAACTCCCGCACGCGACGCCGTAGATCCTCATGCCATCCGCTGGTGAAATAGCGTTCCACAACCCCTCCAACACGCTGCCTCCGTGTCCGGCTGGATCCGGAGGTCGTTCGTAGGCAGTGGTTCTTCGCCCCAGGCTGACCGCCCAAGAAATTGTCCACTTATCGACCCATCTCAGCCAAGATCAATTTGTGATGTTGGCTGAAATGCGGCATCTTGCGCTCCTTCTTATGGGTGCGATAAGGCGGACTGCCTGCTTCCGGTCGCACACACTACGGAGAGAGACCGATCAAGCGCGAACAGGGGTCGCCCGGCGGCACACATAGGCATGCCCACCAGGCAATTGCCTGATGGGCAGAAGGTGTTGTACGACGACAATCAGTCACGGACCGACTGGCTGATAAGAGGACAGGCTCCGCTTTCCCGATGCCGGTCCACCGACCTGGAATCAGCCAAATTCGCGGTCGAGTGCGGACCGATTGACGCTCGTCGGCGTGGGGACGCCCCGGGACGGGCGGGCCGAGGGCGCGGTGCCGGGGACGGCCGTCTTCGATGACGACGGGTCGGGGACGGGGGTCCGGGCGCTGCTCGGCGGGCCGACGGCACCCCGGGAGGCGCGGGCGGGGCCCGGAGTCGCGGTCTCCGCCGCCGCCGAAGGCGTCGGGGACGGGGACGTGGCCGGGGGCCGGGACGCCGGCGCCGCGGTAGGGGCCGGGGGCGCGAGCGGGACCGTCGGGACGGCGGGGGCGGCCGGTGCCGACAGATGCAGGGGCAGCGCGACGAGGGCGGCCACCGCACAGGTCAGGCCGACGCCGGCCGCGGCGCGCAGCAGCTTGCGGCGGGCCGCGGCCCGGCGGATCGCCTCGTAGCGGCCGGCGGGCGGGCCGAGGTGCTCGGCCGGGGGACGCAGGACCACCAGGAGGGGGTCGTCGGGCGCGAACTCCGGGTCGCCGTCAAAGCGTGTGGTCAAGGCTTCTCCTCAGGTGGACGCGGAGCAGTTCCCGGGCCGCGTGCAGGTCGGCCTTGACGGTTCCTTCCTTGCGCCCGGTCAGCACGGACACCTCCCGGATCGGCATGTCAGCGTAGTAGTGGAGGAGGATCGGGACGCGCAGCCGTTCCGGCAGGGACTGCACCAGGAGGCGGACCGACGGGTCCGGTGCCTCGGCGTGCGGGCGGACGGCGGCCTCCGTGGTCACCCGGCGCACGGCCCTGCGTTCGCGTTCCAGCCGACGCCAGTGGTCGCGGACGATATTGGCCGCGGTGGCATAGAGGAAGCCGCGGGGTTCGTCCACGGACGTCCAGCGGGCCCAGAGCCGGGTGAACGCCTCGGAGGCGATCTCGTGGGCCGTCTCGTCGTCGTCGACGAGACGGCGGCACCAGCCGGCGAGACGCGGATACAGGGCGGCGAACAGTTCGGACGCTGCCTTGTCGCGGGACCGTTTCAACACTCTCCAGGTTCGTCACGCCTCGGGGGCGCGTGGGGGGCATGTGGGGGGGCCGGGCGGGGCGGCACCCGTGGGGGAGGATGCCGGGCCCGCGGGGCGCGTTCCGCGGACCCGGCCCCGCGCCCCGCTCGGTCAGGGGGCGGTGCCGCTCAGCGCGGCGAAGACGATCACGTTGTCCGAGTAGCCGGCGCCGGTGTGCGGGCCGCCACAGGTGATAAGGCGCAGCTCGGGCCGGTTCACGTCCCCGTAGACCTCGTCGGCCGGGAAGTCCGCCTTGGCGACGGTCCGCACCCGGGTGACGGCGAACTCCGCCCGCGCGCCGTTCTCCAGGCGTGCCGTGATCGTCTCGCCGCGGCGCAGCCGCGCCAGATGCCGGAAGACTCCGTCGCCGTAGGCGCCGACCGTGACATGGCCGAGGATGACCGACGGTCCGACCTGGCCCGGTGTCGGCGAGTGCCGGTACCAGCCCGCCCGGTCGTGCGCGGTGACCGGCGGCACCTGCACGGTGCGGTCCGCCGCGAGCCCCAGTCGCAAAAGCGGGGTGTCCACGCCGATGGCCGGGATCAGCAGCCGGACCGGGACCGAACGGGCGAGCGGGCGCGGCGCGGCTCCCGTACCCGTCGAGGCCGCCGCGCCGTCCCCTTTACTTCCCCGGGCCGCGGTCGCGGCCGGCCGGTCCGTCCGGCCGCCGCAGCCGGTGAGCAGCGTCGCCAGCCCCGCGGCGGCGAAACCGCGCCTGGAGAGCGGGGTCATGCCCCGGTGGTCCCGGCCGCCCGCCGACGACGTACGACGAAGACCGCACCGCCGGCCGCGACGAGGGCCGCGGCGGCGCCCCCGCCGAGCAGCCCGGCCGAGGACCCGGACCCCGCGGACGGCGCGCTCACCCCGGTGTCGGGCGCGCCCTCCGGCACGACGGAGACCTGCCCCCGGGACGGCGCCCGGGTCTCCGCCACGCCCGGCACGCGGGTGGGCACCGGCTTCGGCGCCTTGGTCGGCTCGGTGGCGGGGGTGGCCACGGGGGTGGCGGGGGTGGCGGCCCTGCTCGGGACCGGGGAGGGTGCCGTCCCGTCGGCGAACGCGGGCGTGGTGCCCGCCAGCACGGCGGTGCACGCGAGTGCCATGACACTCAGGACAATTCGGCGCATCGGATCGCTCTCTTTCGTCTCTCCGCCCGGTGGTCGACGGGCGGTCACGGATCAAGCGAGGAGACGACGCACCTCCATCCCGGGTTGTAAAGACCAGGCAAAGTCAAGCGGGGGGCGCCCCAAAGAGGCGTGGGGCTGCGCCGATCCACGGCTCCGCCGCGCGGGCGCGAGCGACCACGACGGCACCGCAGCCGACCGACAACGCAGAGGCGCGGGGAACGGCGCGACCAGCCACGGCACGACCGCACACAACTGACGACGTCACGCCCCCGCCCCACCCGGTCGGCAACCGTCTCACGGAGTGACCCGGATCGGGTGCGTCACCGTCACCTGGTCCAGGTCCGACACCCGCACCGTCACCTTCATCGTCCAGGTGCCGGGGATGGGCAGGTTGAGGGAGCCGGTGCCCCAATAGCCGCCCAGGTCGGAGACCTTGGCGTCGATCGGGCCGATCCGCTGGGCGGGCAGGGTGAAGGAGAGCCGCAGTTCGGGGACGGTGGACAGCCCGCCGTCGGGCCCGAGCACCACGGCCTGTACGGAGGTTCGGCCCACCCGGCCTGGGTCCAGCGTGACCTGCACCCTGCCGCGCGCGCTGCCGATGGTGAAGGGCACCGTCGTGACGGACGCGGCCGGTATGTCGGTCGCCGGTGCCGCCGCCGCGGCCTCGGCCGCCGCCCGGCCCGGCAGGGTGCCGGTCAGCACGGTCGTGAGCCCCAGCACCACGACACCGACGGCCGCTTCGGCGAGCACGGACCGGCGCAGCGCACGGCGGTCCGGTTCCGGAGCGGGCGGGCCGTCCCCGGCGGGCGGCCCCTCCCCGGCGGGCGGCCCGTCTCCGGCAGGCGGGCCGGGCGGACCGTCCGCCCGGGAGGCCTGCGGACGGGACGGCGGACCACCGACCGGCTCCGGCTCCGGCACCAGCACCGGCACCGGCTCGGGCACCCGCTCCGGCCGGACCTCGGCCCCCGCCGGCACCAGCCGCGCGGTCCACCGCCGGGACCGGCCGGCCACGGCCAGCAGCAGCGCCACCGCCGCCAGCTTGGCGACCAGGATCCGGCCGTACGACGTGCCGCTGAGCGCCTCCCAGGAGCCGAGGCCGCGCCAGGACTGGTAGACGCCGGTGCCGACGAGGACGGTCACGGCGGCGAAGGCCACCCGGGAGAACCGGACGACCACGGCCGCCGGTACGTCCTCCGGGGCCCGGTACAGCGTGGTGAGCAGGGCCGCCAGGCCGCCCAGCCAGACCCCCGTGGCCAGCAGGTGCAGCACGGCGGAGGCCATCGCCAGGGGCACCTGGATGCCGGCGGATGCGTGCTCGGCCGCCGCCCAGGTCAGTGCCAGCGCGACGGCGAGCACGGCCCCCGCCGCGAGCGCCGCGCGTGAGCGCCGCCGCAGCCGCGTGAGCAGCGCTCCGGCGACGAGCAGCAGCGCGAGCCGGGCCAGCAGGGTGAGCCCCGGACGGCTCGTGGCGGTACGGGTCAGCGCCGAGGGGTCGAGGGCGGCGGCCGGGCCGGTGCCCGCCTCGTAGGGGGCGCGCAGCACGAACAGGACCGCGGTGGCGGCGACCAGGGTCCACCAGCCCGCCGCGACCACGCGCCGCAGCCGTCCGGGGTGCGGCGGCCGGCAGCGGGCGAGGAAGGTCAGGGCGCCGACGAGCAGGGCGAAGCCGAGGTAGGCGGCGTAGCGGGCGGTGCCGTAGAGGCCGCCGGTGACGGGGTCCTCGTCGGGTCCTTCGGGCACGGACACCGTGGTCGGGGAGGGTTTGCCGACGGAGAAGGTGAACGCGCCCGCGATCGGGTGGCTGTCGGCCGAGACGACCCGCCAGGCCACGGTGAAGGTGCCGGTGCCGAGCCCGTCCGGCAGGCTCACCCGGGCCGTGTCGGAGCGGCCGGGCGCATGCCGGGCCTCGCCGGTGGCGACCCGCCGGTTGCCCGGGTCGTAGACGCGCAGGGAGTCGTCGAGCAGGCCGACGGACTCGGTGAAGGTCAGGGTGAGGTGCCGGGGGGCGGACGCGACGACGCCGCCGTCCTCCGGGTCGGTGCCGCGCAGGGCGGCGTGCGCCGAGGCGGGGGCCGCCCCGCCGAGCAGGAGCAGGCCCAGCACGGCGCCCAGCACCACCAGGCTGCGCAGTCGCCGGGTGCCCCGTCGGCTGCCGCCGCGTTCCTCGCCCACGTCACCGCTCCGTCTTCGGGATCACGTGCTCTGCGATACGTACGGACGGGCCGCCCGCCGCACTCACCGTGCGGGCCATGTTCGCGCACGGTGAGTACGGGGGGTCCGTCAGGTGCCGCCCGGGACGCCGTCGGCGCCGAGCAGCACCACCCAGCAGGCCGTCCTCGCGGCGGGCTAGGTCCCAGATATAGCCCGCGGCCGGGCCGCGGGCTGTGAGGTCGGCGAGGCCGGGCACGGCAGAGGTAGGCACACAGCATGCAGTCGTGGTCGCCGGACAGACCGGGTTCCGCCGCCAGTTCGTACGGTGTCCGCGCCAGGGCGCGAGGCGGTGGGCGCGGAGATGGGAGGGCGCGGTCCTCGGACTGCTGCGCGCCCGGGACTGCGAGTTCACCGACGCCGAGGACGTCACCCCGCACTACCGCCGGCTGCGCCTGACCGACGGCGGTCTGCTCGCGGCGACCATTGTCCACCCGGCCATGTGGGTGCGGCTGTGGTTCACAGACGACGGTCGGCCGCACCAGCGGGCGCCGAGCAGGGTAGGGGTCGGGTCTGACAACGTAGCCGCCCCGCCCGTCGAACGGGGCCGTAGCCCTCTGGACGGCGCCTCAGCCTTCGATAGCGGCAGTCACGGCTGAGGGGCCGGGGAAGTCTTCAGGGAGGGCATCCATGAGGAGTTCATCCACGGGTTGCCCGAGCCAGAATCCGGACTGGCGCAGCCGACCGGACTGGCGGAAACCCGCTTTCTCGTAGGCCGCGATCCCGGCGCGGTTGGGTTGCAGCACCTTCAGCCACACCATGCGCAGAGCTCCCAGGTGGAACGCCCAGTCGAGAGTCAGGCGGGTCGCTTCGGTCGCGTAGCCCCTCCCTCGCGTTTCCGGGGCCAGGACGATCACGAACTCGGCGGTCTGCACGAAGGTGTTGATCTGCAACACGGTGACACCGATAGCTTGATGGTCATCCAGCCGCACCACTTCGAACTGCTGGTAGCGGCTGTTGCCTCGCTGTCGTTCCCATCCGGACTCGCGGACTTCCCACGCCTGCGCCCATTGGTTGCCGTATCCCAGAATCGTCCGGGGGTCGTTCTCCCAACGGTGGTACTCGGGCAACATCTCGCGCCGGGGCATGCCCAATGCGAGGTTTTCACCCGTCAGGAGAATATGCGGCTCACTCACGATCGGTCTTCCTTTCGGCCCTGATCACCGGGCCGGGTCCATCGGGTGTGTAGGTGGGGGTGTAAAGCGCGGTGTCTTCCGGTTCCTCGACGGGCTCGCCTTCCATGTCAGCGATCCACGCATGCAGCCGTACCGGATCGGTGGCCACCCCATGCCGCCACTCGGCGCGTCGTCCTGCCATCGCGAGGAGCACGGAGGCGGCGGTCGACTGCTCCAGGCAGGCCCAGCGCATGGGAACCAGCCGTGAAGCCCAGCGCACCGCGCACACAGCGTAGCGGGCCTGACACGTTGCCGCGGGCGGAAGGGCACGCCCGGAGCAGGCCAGCCGTACGAGGCGGGAAAACCGCCTGTCGCGGTGACCGAATGCCCAGACCACCGTCGTGATGAGAACAGCGGGGACGGCTCCGGCGCGCCACTGAAGCGGAACGTGGGCCGGTCCTGGCAGGACTGCTGGCACCTCGACGGTCCCCCATGAGGGGGCGGCATCCTGGAGCCGTACAACCGTCCCGCCCAGGGTTACGGACTCCTCGGAGGCGGGGCGTAGTTCGGTGCGTCCGGTGTCGTAGTCGATGAGCACGCAGGCGTGAGCGGTGAACGCGGTAACGCTGTTGACGCCGGTCATCGCGCGCCTGCCGGGGCCGCCGTGGTCCACTCGGTGGCCGACGTGTTCTCGATGGCTTCCAGCCACATTTCGGCGGCAAGCACGGAGAGCAGCGGCGGCCAAACTGTCTGTGCGCCGAGGGCTGCCGCATGCACCGTGGCGCGCAGTGGCACCGGGTCGATGATGCCCATGGCGGCAAGACGTCCGTCCGCGAGTTCGAGAACGCGCCGCAGGTTGGTACGAAGCCCTCGGTGGAAGTCGCCTGCGAACAGGCCCTTGGCTGCACGCTGGCGGTGGGCTTCGGGGAGTAGGTCGGCAAAGGCATGGGCGAGGAGGGGTTTGTACCGGCGGACGGAGAAGCGTTCAGCAGCGGGTGCGGACACCACCGCGTGCAGCACACCCGCGTCGAAGTAGGGGTTGTGCAGTTCGATGCCCGTGGAGTCGGCCAACTGAATGTCAGCCTGAACTGCTCGTGCCACGTTCCTGATGGATGCCACAAGCACCGTGTCAGCATCACCGGCGACGGGCGCGGGATCGGGTACCGGCACCTTGAGCCACGTGGGTCGGGGGCGGGCTGGGCGTCCCAGACGGTTCATATCGCGGCGAAGCGCCTGTGAGATCAATGGTAGCGGGCTCTGCTTGCGCAAGCGTGCCCAGTCCACCGCGTCAGCGGCGAGGCGTAGCCAGTGCCCGCTTCGGGCCAGGCCGGGTAAGTGAGTAGGGGCGGGCAAGAACAGATTGTCGCCGCCGTCGCCGGTCAGGTGACGCGCCGATCCGTTGGCCGCGACCATCCGGAGTTGCGCGGCGAGCATGGCCCACACGCCTGTTGACGGTGCGGGTTCGTCGGTGGCGGACAGTGGGACGTCAGCGGCCGTGAACGGCAGATGACGAGCCTCCAGCGGGAAGTAGGTGCGGTTCAGTCCGGGCACGTCCAGCGCCCGCGCGTACTGAAGGTCTCCGCCTTCGGTGACCCCGGACGGGTGGAGGGTTACGCCCGTGACCGGGCCGTGTTGTGCGGCCAGGAGTGCCACCGTGGTCGAGTCCATGCCTGCCAGATCCGATGTGACGGGAACGCCCTCGACACGCGTTCGTACCCCCTCGCTGAGCGCCCGCCGAAGTGCCTGAAGTGCGTCCTCCAGTGGGCGTTTGACCGGGGTCCACCACTCCGACAGCGATGTTTCGCCGTCCGGGCTCACGGTCATGCGGTACCCGGCCGGAACCGGGTCCACTCCGGTCCACGCGCTGTGGCCGGTGAGGGGTGCGTTCTTCTCCCGCAGGTGAGCGGCGATCCATTCGTCGTCCACGCACCCACCTGCCAACGGAGACAGCGCGAGCGAACTCGATCCCCACACCAGTCCGTCAGGAGTAGTCACTCTGTAGAGAGGGCAAGCGCCGGCTGCGTCAGCCAGGACCTCGACGCCGCCTGCGTCGTCCGCTCGCACCACCGTGAACGAGCCAAACCACGAACGTGCCGCCGCCTCAAGGTCGGCGCTGGCCAAGGCACGCGTGATTTCGGGTGCAGTCGCGGAGCAGGGGCCGATCACGGCGATCTTGGCACCGCGCTCTTCCGCCGTGCGCACCTGCCCCTGAGCCCAGTCACCGACGACCCACAGAAGCGGGTCGTCCCAGACCAGGCGAGCGGCCATCGGTACAGCGGTCCGTCTGCCAGGCGCGCACCCGCCAAACCACCGCAACGTCGACTTCGTCAACCCGTCACCTCGACTCGAGCCGGAACGTCGGATGACGGCCCACCGGAGGCCGCCACCAGGGGCACCTACTCACGGGAGTAGGTGCCCCGGCACAGATCAGTCGTACGGGGTCTGCTTCGACTCCGTACTGTTGTTGTCGCTACCCCGCGTCAGCGTGGCGGCGTCACCCAGAACGATCACATCGGGCGGGGTGAAGGGGTCCACGGTCTCCCCGGCGCCCGGCCTGTCGCGCTGCTGTGGCATACGTACTCCTCTTCTGACTCGAACTGGTGCAGGACATCCAACCTGAACGGTCATCCAGCCAACTGCCCTGTGCAAGAAGGCAGATCAGCCACGCGTCCCGCAGACTCACGGTTGCCCAGGGCCGCAGCACTTGCCGCTGTCGGCCCCGCCCCGGGCCGCCCGACCTGTCCAGGGCTGAGGGAACCGGGGCTGGCAGTCCCCTTGCCCGGAATCGAACCGGAGTCGTCGCTTGCGCCGGGTCCGTATACGCGTTAGGAAGCGGCGCGAAGCGTGCTCTGCCACTGAGCTACTGGGGTGGCGCCCGTGTCCGGGATTGGACCGGATTGGTCAGCGCGGCCGTTGATATTCGCGAGTGACCGTGCTTCACGGGCCCTCTGTCGCACACTCGCTGCCCCCCGCTTGAGGATCGCCCAACCTAGGGAGAGCGACAGAGAAAGTGGTGCCCGCCCGGACCGGAGATCGGGGTAATCGGGGATCAACCGGCCAGGGCGGGGCTTACGGAGGGCTGGTTCCTGTCACGATTGCTGACAGGATGAAGGTGACTGCGGACCCCCAGATCACGAGGAGGAGCAGCCCGCCCCAGAACGAGCCGTCAGGACTGAACTTCCGGGCCCGCGACCGCCGGAAGCAGGTTGTCTCACCGGCCGCGTGCTTTGCCATCGGGGCACCG
The DNA here is from genome assembly GCF_040298665.1 of Streptomyces sp. NPDC001508. Taxonomy (NCBI): domain Bacteria; kingdom Bacillati; phylum Actinomycetota; class Actinomycetes; order Kitasatosporales; family Streptomycetaceae; genus Streptomyces; species Streptomyces sp. NPDC001508. The sequence continues at coordinate 69,394 of NZ_JBEPAP010000037.1, read as the reverse complement.
CCTTTCAGGGACAGGGGCGGTCCGCAGTGTCCGTGTGTCGTTCGGATGGCCATAAACCATGTGCTCCCGCATGGCGTACAGGACAACCTTTCCTGATTCCGGGGCCCCGGCATTCAGCGCCTCCACAAGTGAGCTTCGCAAGGCCCTGCACAAGGGACACCCATCAGGGTCAACAGGCCCCGGGCGCGGTGTCCTCAGAGCATCCAGCTGAGCCGGGTACCGGGTCTGCCGGGACAACCAGCTGCTGGCGTCCAGCCCGGGGCCTTCTGCGCCGTATGCGCCGTCGTTCACTTCGTCTCCCTGTCTCGACATCGCGTGCACTCCGGGATGCGGCACGCAGGGAGTGCTCTGCACGGGAACGCGATCACGCCGGACCGTTCATCGAGCCGTCCGCCGCACTGCGTCCACCACCCCGTGGGGCCGTCTTCGTGCGGCGTGCCCGTGAACGCGGCAACGGTGGTCTTCTGGGTCTCAGCGCGCACGCCGGTTCTCCCTCTCCACAAGGGGCCGAAGGCGCTGCGTGGTCGGGCTGGTGGACCGGTTGTCGGCCAGCTGGCGCTTCGACTGAACGTCGGGGCACTCCGGCTTCCCGCACTGGCAGGGCGGCCAGTTCAACGCCGACCGGATCGGAATGGAGTCGTCGTTCACTCCTCTTGGCTTCGCGAAGCCCGTGCGCGGCACCCAGTCCGGAGCCAGCCGCCAGAATCCGTCGGCGGCTATGAGTGCTTCCAGCTCCGCCACGTCGTTGGCCGAGGGCCAGGGCGTGGGGGGTTCCTGCCGTTCTGCGAGATAGCGCATACCGGACACGGTCGCTCCTCTCCGTAGTGCTACGACTACCGGGGAGGTTCAGCGTGGCCGACTCCTGGGAACCATTCAACCTGTTGGAAGAGAACGAAAGGTCGGTGAACAGCTCTTGAATCGCAAGGAGTTGAACCCAGATGCCTCTCCCCAGGCGGCCTACGGAGCGCGCTTGCGCAGCATGAGGGAGGCGCGCGGCTGGACCCAAGATGACCTTGGCGAACGTATGGAATATTCCAGTGTGCATATTTCGGCGGTTGAAACTGGTCGGAAGCCTCCAACCCTCCGCTTCTCGCGTAGCGCAGACAGGACGTTCGGCATCGAGGACACAGCGGACGCGTTCGAGCGCGAATACCGTGAGCTTCAACACGGCTCCTTGCTGGAGGGGTTCCCCGAGTACGTCGGGCACGAGGGCCGGGCAGTAGAGATCCGGTTGTTTGAGATTGGGATCATTCCCGGCTTGCTTCAGACACCCGCGTACGCACACGCCCTGGCAGACGGCGACGTACGCCGGGGCAGCATCACGCCCGAACAAGCAGCCGAACGGGTCTCGGTTCTGGCGGAACGGCAGGCGACGCTAGTACGGTCGCGACCGCCCACGATGCTTGTGGTGATGGACGAAAGCTGCATCCGCCGTCCAGTCGGCGGCGCCGAAGCCATGAACGACCAGCTGCAACGCCTCATAGAATTCGCCGCGTTGCCGAACACCATGCTCCAGGTCGCTCCGTACGACATTGGCGAGCGACGACCGTTCAACTTACCGATCAATCTACTGACGATGTCGGACCGGTCCATGATGGCGTACGCGGAGTCCCAGGCCCGGGGGCACTTGGACCGCGAACCCACGTTCGTCCTGTCTGCGTTGTCGGCCTACCATCAGTTGCAGGCCGAAGCGCTGTCACAGACAGAATCCGTGGCCGTGATCAACCAGTTGCGAAAGGGCACCCCGTGACGACCGAATCCCCCCGCTGGTTCAAGTCCTCCTACAGCTCCAACGGCGGCAACTGTGTCGAGGTCGCCGCAAACCTCGTCGCCTCGCGCGGCGTGGTCCCCGTCCGTGATTCCAAGAACCCGAGCGGTCCGGTTATAGACGTTCCCGCCGACGCGTTCTCGTCCTTCGTGTCAAGCGTCAAGACCGGAGAGTTCGGCGCCGTGTGACCGCCCGGCCCGATGCTCGCGCTCTGAGACCCCGCTAACTCCCATGAGACTAGCGGGGCCTCACCGTTGGTCACAGTTTCCGGGAGCGGACAGGCGCCAGGCCCGCTCGCCCTCGCCCGAGACGGCCTCTTCTCACAGGCCACGTCCCTGCCTCGGCCCATAACCGGGCTGACCGTCGAACGGCCCTCGGAGCCAAGGAACTCGGTGCGCTGGTACCCGAAAGCCTCGCCACGACCGTGACGCGCACCTGGTCCTCCTCCCGGGCCACCGTGACTTTCGCCCCACCCGGTGCCACCGCACGGGTGATCTCCACGACCGCGTCGGCGGGATCCTGCCGGGCCGCCACCCGCCCTCCCGTCTCGTCGCGATCGGCGGCCCCGCCTCGCTGTCCGCGATCGACTCCCCGCTCGGCGCGCTCGCTCCGGCCCCGGCGGCCCGGGCCCTCCGGTTCGAGGGGCCGAGCGGGATGCCGAGGTCGCGGCAGGGAGGGACAGGGACTCCCCTGCCGCGCCGGCCACGTCCCGCCACGAGATCCGTCAGACCCCCGCCGCGCCGCGGGCACCCGCCTGGTCGCACGGGTGCGGGCGGTAACTGCCCGCGCTGCCCGCGAACATCCCGCACCCGAGCGGGTGCATCGCCCGCGCCCCGGCGACCACCCGGACCCTGTCGTCGTACGCGCGCCGGGAGCCGGGCGTCCCACGGCGGCGGGTGCACGCGCCGGGCCGCCGGCGCGCGCCCTGAGCCGGGCCGCGGGACCATCGACCCATGGACGTCACGCTGCACCTCGCCCAGGATCCCGAGGCCGACGCGCTGCTCGGCCGCAGTCCGCTCGCCGCGCTGACCGGCATGCTGCTGGACCAGCAGATCCCGATGGAGTGGGCGTTCCAGGGGCCCGCGACCATCGCGCGCCGGCTCGGCACCGACGACCTGGACGCCCACGAGATCGCCGCCCACGACCCGGAGACCTTCGCCGCGCTGCTCTCCGAGAAACCGGCCGTGCACCGTTACCCCGGGTCCATGGCCAAGAGAATCCAGCAGCTGTGCCAGTACCTGGTCGAGCACTACGACGGGGACGCCGAGGCCGTCTGGCGGGACGCCGACAGCGGGGCCGAACTGCTCAAGCGCCTCGACCGGCTGCCCGGGTTCGGCAGGCAGAAGGCACAGATCTTCCTCGCGCTGCTGGGCAAGCAGCTCGGGGTGCGCCCCGAGGGCTGGCGCGAGGCCGCCGGGGCGTACGGCGAGGCGAAGTCCTACCGGTCCGTCGCCGACATCACCGGGCCCGCCTCGCTGGCCAAGGTGCGCGCGTACAAGCAGGAGCTGAAGGCGACGGCCAAGGCGGCCAAGGCGGCGAAGACCGCCGGGGCGTAGCGTCAGCCGGGTGGCCCGTCCCGGGTGGCGGGCCGCTCGGGGCCGGTCCCAGCATGGAGCATGACCGAGCCACCGAGCAGCGGCTCCGCCTGGGGCCCCGAGTACGACGACCGCAAGGTCCACGCCGCCCACCCGCCGACCGGCCGCCACGAGCCCGAACCACCCTTCGAGGGGCCGCTGCACGCCCTGTCCCGAGCCGCCTGGCAGGTGGTCCTGCTCACCGGGATCGCCTCGTTGATCCTGGGCGTCCTGGTGCTGGTCTGGCCCGGTGCCTCGCTGCTCGCCGCCGGTGTCTTCTTCGGTGTCTATCTGCTGATCAGCGGCGTCTTCCAGCTGTTCGCGGCGTTCGGCACGCACCGGGCGACCTCGCTGCGGGTGCTCGCCTTCATCAGCGGCGCCCTGTCGATCCTGCTGGGCCTGTTCTGCTTCCGCGGCCCCATGCAGTCGATCCTGCTGCTCGCCCTGTGGATCGGCATCGGCTGGCTGATCCGCGGCATCACCCAGACCCTGGCCGCCGCGTCCGACGGCGCCATGCCCGCGCGCGGCTGGCAGATCTTCCTCGGCATGGTCACCTTCGTCGCCGGGATCGTGCTGATCGTCTCGCCGTTCGCGTCGATCGCCGTGCTCACCCTGGTCGGCGGCATCTGGCTGGTCGTGGTCGGCATCGTCGAGATCTTCACGTCCGTCCGGATCCACGGCCATGCCCGCCAGGTGCCCCGCACCGTGTGACGCCCCCGCGTACGCCGTACGAGCGGATCTCGGGGCCGCCGCGACGGACGCCGTACGCGCCGCGGGCAGACGACCTTCGATGAGCGGCGCACACGCCCTCCCGCACGGCCGGGCCTGGCTGTGGGTGCTCGTGCTGCTGCTCGCGCTGCTGGTGCCCGGCGCCCACGCCGAGGCGCACGCGACGCCGGTGGTCGCCGGCGACGTCGTCCAGCACGACGACCTGGACACCGCCCTGCGGCCACCGTCCCGGGCGGTCCCCCACCTCCTCGTCCCCGTGCGTCCCGCGCCGCTCGCCCTCCCGGCGGACGGCATCCCGCACAGCCGCCCGCCGGCCGCGCCCCGGTCGCCGTACGCCCTGCGCGCCCTGTGTTCCGTGGTTCTGCGCTGCTGACAGACCCCGCCTGGCAAGGCCCGTCGGCACCCCGGACATCGCACACCAGAACCAGGAAGAACACGAGGAACACCGCCATGCCTTCAGACACCTACGCGGTCCTGCGCGCCCTGCTGCGCGCGGAGGCCCTGCGCAGCACACCGAAGACGGAGACGGACAAGGCGAAGCCGCAGCAGCAACCCGTGAAGCGGGCACGCGGCTGACGCGCGGGCAGGACGCCCGGCGGCACGCGGCCGACGCGTGGGCCGGGCGCCCTACCACGGCCCGCCGGGCGCACGCCTCCCGCGACCGGCCCCGCCCCTGCGCCGCCGTCAGCTTCTCGCTCACCTCGACTGCCTGCTCCCGGTATGCCCTGGTTCACGGCGTCTTTTCCGGCGTCGCACTCCCTCTCCACGGCTGCGCCCGGAACATGTTGACCGGTAGGCTTTCCGTGTGATCTTCAAGCGCATCGGAAACGGCCGGCCGTACCCCGACCACGGCCGGGAGAGCACCCGGCAGTGGGCGGACGTCGCGCCGCGCCCGGTCCGCCTCGATCAGCTCGTGACGACCAAGGGCCAGCTCGACCTGGAAACCCTCCTCGCCGAGGACTCGACCTTCTACGGCGACCTCTTCGCGCACGTCGTGAAGTGGCAGGGCGACCTCTACCTGGAGGACGGCCTGCACCGCGCGGTCCGCGCGGCCCTGCAGCAGCGCCAGGTGCTGCACGCGCGCGTACTCGAACTGGACTGACGCGCGCAGCCGGCCACGGCGGCCCCGCGCGGAGGGCGACGGACCCCGCGGTATCCGGGGTATCCGGGGAACGCATCGGCGACCACGCCCGTGCCCCGACCGCGGCCCGTCGGTCACACCGCCGGGCGTATCTCACGCGCGCCGGGCTCACCGGGATCGGCGGACAGCCCACGGACACCGACCGGCCATATGCCGGTCTCCGGTTGACCCTTTCGGGTTCTCCTGCCCGGCATCGAATGATCATCTAGTAGGCATGGCCGCCCCGGCGCACTACGCTGCGCTCATGAGCATGCTGACTCCCCCCGGCATGGGCGGCAAGTACCGGATCACGGGGGACAAGTACCCGAGGATGCGCCCTCCACGGCGGCGCGGCAGGCTCGTGTTCGGGCTGGTGGCCTCGGTCGCCGTGCTCGGCCTGATCGGCTGGGGCACCCTGCAGCTCATCGACGTCTTCACCGGCGGCAAAAAGGCCTCGGCGGCCGACTCCGCACCGGACTGCCCCACGGGGGCCGACGCCTCCCCGAGCCCGGCCGCGGCACCGCCCCGGCCCGGCACGATCACCGTCAACGTCTACAACGCCACGCCCCGCACCGGCCTCGCCAAGGCCACCGCGGACGAGCTGGAGAAGCGCGGCTTCAAGATCGGCGAGGTCGGCAACGCACCGGCCCGGTTCGACCAGAAGATCAAGGGCACCGGGATGCTGATCGGTCCCGGCTCAGCGCTGAACACCTCGCTGCCCGTCCTCGCCACCCAGCTCGGCGGCGCCGAACGCCGCACGGAGGCCGGCCGCAAGGGCGCCGCCCTCGACCTCATCATCGGCACCGGCTTCCAGAGCCTGGCCAAGCAGGCGGACGCCGACAAGGCACTGGCCGCGCTCGCCGCGCCGAAGCAGGCGTCCACCAGCACGTCGAAGAAGGACTGCTGAGACCGTACGCACGGTCCGCGTCAGGACGTGCCGAGGCCGTACACCGGCCCGCGTCAGGACTTACTGAGGCTGTACGCCGACCCCGTTCGGGCAAGGACTGTCGCCGAAGGCCGCACACCGGCCCACTTCGAGCAAGGACTCTTGGCGACGACTCTTGCCGACGGCAGTACACGGGCCGGCGTCGACGAAGGACCGCCGACGGCCGTACGCCGGTCCGCGTCGAAGTAGGGCTGAGGACGGCCCGATGCCGACGCCCGTCGAGTCGCGAAGGACCGCCGACGGCCGGCGCACCGGCCTACTCGGCCGCCCCGTACAGCCGGTCCCCCGCGTCTCCCAGGCCGGGGACGATGTAGCCCTGCCCGTTGAGGTGGTCATCGACCGCGGCCGTAACCACCGTGACCGGGGTGCCCGCGAGTTCGCGCTCCATGATCTCGACGCCCTCCGGCGCCGCGAGCAGCACCACGGCGGTCACATCGTCGGCGCCACGCCTGATCAGCTCCCGGATCGCGGCGACCAGGGTGCCGCCGGTGGCGAGCATCGGGTCCAGGACGTACACCTGCCGGCCGGAGAGGTCCTCCGGCATACGGGTGGCGTACGTGGAGGCCAGCAGCGTCTCCTCGTTGCGGATCATGCCGAGGAAGCCCACCTCGGCGGTCGGCAGCAGCCGGACCATGCCGTCCAGCATGCCGAGCCCGGCACGCAGGATCGGCACCACCAGCGGGCGCGGGTGGGACAGTTTGACGCCGGTGGTCGCGGCCACCGGCGTCGTGATGTCGACCTGTTCGGTGCGCACGTCCCGCGTGGCCTCGTAGGCGAGCAGGGTGACCAGTTCGTCGGCGAGCCGCCGGAAGGTCGCGGAGTCGGTGCGCCGGTCGCGCAGCGTGGTGAGCTTGTGGGCGACCAGGGGGTGGTCGACGACGTGGAGACGCATGCCCATAACAGTAACCGCGCTTGCGCGCAGCTCGCGCTGGCGTCAAACCGCCCGTCCGGGGGAAAGTGGATGGGACTGACCGGGGTGGTGAACCGATGCCTGAGCAGCCCGATCGCATACCGGACCCGTCCGGCGGCCCCAGCGCGCCCGACGGCTCCGACACGACCGCCGACGCGACCGGCGCGAGCACGTCCGAGCCGGGCGGCGAAGCCGAGCGCAGGCGCCGCCGGGCACGGTTCCTGCGTGAGCTGACCGAGGCACGCGAGCTGCGCGACCGCGTCCAGCCGCGACGCGCCAAGGCCGCCAGACTCCGGCACGCGATGCGCATGCGCACCTTCCGCTGGTAGGGAAGGCCGGCGGTCGCGACCGCGTTGCGGTAGGGCGTGCGTGAGCGTCCCCGAAAGCCGCGTACGATCCGCAGGTGGCGGCAACGAGTGCGCTGGTGATTCCTTGACCGACGTCCGGATGCGACTTTGCATACACGCGATCAAAACTGCCAGACACAGGGAGCCGAAGACGTCCCCTCAGCGCTTTGTTTCTGCCACGATTCCGAGTGGGTGGGGCTCGGAGCCCAGCTCATCCCGCCCAGAACCTCCGCCGGGGGGACCCCCAACCGGCACGCCTAAGACCAGTGGGAGAGTCACGGTGTACTTCGCCGCACTGCTCGCGCGCACCGAAGACGGGTGGGAAGCGAGCGACACAGAGCTCGACGATGTGGAAACCCTGTCGGATCTGGCCGACCTGGCCCGGGAAGCCTCTCCCGAAGAGGACACGGTGCTCGTTCTGATCGAGCAGGAGGACGCGTGGTTCGGCGTCGTCCGCGTGGACGGCGAGGACGACCCTCGCATCTACGTCTCCGATGCCGCCGCCGCTGCCCGCAGCGCCTACGGCGAACTCCTGCTCACCGACGAACTGCTCGGCCGCGAACCCGGCTCGGACGGTCCCGACCTGGACGCCCTGAACCTCGACGGCACGGAGGACGGCGAGTCCGAGGACGAGGGCGACGACGAGGACGGCCCGGCCGCCGAAGCGGTTGCCCACGGTCCGGTGGGCGACAGCGAGATCCTGGACGACCTCGGCGTCGGCGAAAAAGAGCTGCGCGCCCTGGACGCGGAGGACGCGCTGGGCGCGATCGCCGACGCCCTGGGCGCCTCGGAGGTGCTGGAGACCGTCCGCTGACCACCTCACCCACCGGGCGGACCCCGGATCCGGTACGCGACCGCTGGCGGACCGCGATGCGCGGCGCCCTGGCCGAGGCCGAGCGGGCCGTCCGGGGCGGGGACGTCCCCGTCGGTGCCGTCGTGCTGTCCCCGGACGGCACGACGGTGCTCGCGAGCGGCCACAACGAACGCGAGGCCACCGGCGACCCGACCGCCCACGCGGAGATCCTCGCGCTCCGGCGGGCCGCGGCCTCGCTGGGCGGCTGGCGGCTGGCCGGATGCACGCTCGTGGTCACGCTGGAGCCCTGCACCATGTGCGCGGGCGCGCTCGTGCAGGCCCGCGTCGACCGTGTCGTCTACGGCGCCCGCGACGAGAAGGCGGGCGCGGCCGGGTCCCTGTGGGACCTCGTGCGCGACCGGCGGCTCAACCACCGGCCCGAGGTCGTCGAGGGCGTCCTGGCCGAGGAGTGCGCCGGGCTCCTCACCGCGTTCTTCCGGGACCGCTGAATACTGATTTCGGACCATGGCCCCGGTTGTTGTAGGGTCTCCCTCGGTAGCGTGTCCGAGCGGCCGAAGGAGCTCGCCTCGAAAGCGAGTGTGGCGCAAGTCACCGAGGGTTCAAATCCCTCCGCTACCGCAGGTGGAAGGGCCCCGTCCTACGACGGGGCCCTTCGTGCGTGCGCGGCCGCGGGCGGCGTGGGCGTGGACAGCGCGGGCGCGCAGCAGAAGGGCCCCGTCGTAGGACGGGTGAGGCGCGGCGGCGCCACGTGCCACGGTCGGTGCGGGTGAGGCCGGGCAGCGCGGCGTGCCACGGTCGGCGCAGGTGAGGCGGGCGGCGTGACCTGCCGCGGTCGGTGCCCTCGGCCCTCGCCGTCGGTGCCGACGGACTCGTACCGGCCGTGGTCGATGACGAGCAGCGCCGCGAGAACGGCGACCGCGGACCGGCCGCCGCCCTTCCTCACCACTTGGGGGTCGTCATCCGGGGGAGGACCCGCAGGACACCGCGCGTCCGTGGCAGGACCCGCGCCGGTCAGCGCCGGCGGGCGGTCCGGTGGGCGGGGCAGGGGGGTGTGCGGGTGGGGAAAGGTCTTCGGGTCGTGGGCCGTTGGTGGCCGTGGGGCGCGTGAAGGTTACACTCGCCGCCGGCAGCAGGGGCCCGACGGGCACACAGTGACAGGGGAGGCGCGGTGGCCGTGAACGCCAAGAAGATCGCCGTGTATGTGCTCGTGGTCTTCGTGCTGTACGTGATCATCACGGATCCGGCCAGAGCCGCGGACTACGTCCAGATAGGCTTCGAGGGCATATCGGACGCGGCCAAGGCCATCGGCGACTTCATGACCTGGGTCGTCAACGGCGGAAACAGCTGAGGAAAGAGCCGCGGAAACAGCTGAGGAAAGCTCTGAGGGGAAGCCCATGATCCGGCATCTGGTCCTGTTCCGGCTCGACGAGGGCGTCGAGCGCGACGACCCGCGGGTCGTGGCGGGCGTCGAGGCCTTCCGTTCTTTGGGCGACCGGATCGAGGAGCTGCGGTTCTGGGAGTGCGGCTGGAACATCTCGGACCGTCCCATCGCGTATGACTTCGCGATCAACTCGGCGGTCGAGGACACCGACGCGCTCAGGCGCTACCTGGAGCACCCGGCGCACCAGGCGGGCGTCGCGCTGTGGCGGGAGTTCGCCACCTGGGTGATCGCCGACTACGAGGTCTGAGCCGTACGGTCGAACCCTCGGCCCCGCACCGGAATGGTGCGGGGATTTTTTGCGTCCCATACCCCAATTCATCACTCAACACGTGGTTATGCGGTGCTTGAACACAGTGCACATGTCTTGTGATGCTATGACCGCTTTTGATGGATGAGTTGACCGATAGAAGAGGTGGCGTTGACCTTGTCGGCCCGTACTGCGCCGCCCCAGGACGGGGCTTCGGCTCCGGCCCCGAACCCGGTGCCCGAGAAGCGCCGCGGTGCCGACACCCGGGCCCTCACCCAGGTCCTCTTCGCCCAGCTCAAGGATCTCCAGCCGGGCACGCCGGAGCACGACCGGGTGCGCGGGGCGCTCATCGAGGCCAACCTCCCGCTCGTGCGGTACGCGGCCGCCCGCTTCCGCTCCCGCAACGAGCCCATGGAGGACGTGGTCCAGGTCGGCACCATCGGCCTGATCAACGCCATCGACCGGTTCGACCCGGAGCGGGGCGTGCAGTTCCCGACCTTCGCGATGCCGACGGTCGTCGGCGAGATCAAACGGTACTTCCGGGACAACGTGCGCACCGTGCACGTACCGCGCCGGCTGCACGAGCTGTGGGTCCAGGTCAACAGCGCGACCGAGGATCTGACCACCGCCTTCGGGCGCTCTCCGTCGACCGCCGAGATCGCCGAGCGGCTGCGCATCAGCGAGGAGGAGGTGCTGTCCTGCATCGAGGCGGGACGCTCGTACCACGCCACCTCCCTGGAGGCCGCACAGGAGGGCGACGGGCTGCCCGGCCTGCTGGACCGGATCGGCTACGAGGACCCGGCCCTGGACGGCGTCGAGCACCGCGATCTGGTCCGGCACCTGCTGGTGCAACTCCCGGAACGGGAGCAGAGAATCCTTTTGCTGCGCTACTACAGCAACCTCACCCAGTCGCAGATCAGCGCGGAACTCGGCGTCTCCCAGATGCATGTCTCGCGGCTGCTCGCGCGCAGCTTCCAGCGGTTGCGCTCGGCGAACCGGATCGACGCGTAACCGCGCCCGAACCGCTCCGGCGCACAACCGAATACGAGATCGATCGATCACCGGCCCGAGCGAATCGCTCACCAGGGCGGATTCCGACATCCGCCCGCCGACGAGCCGTCAGACCCCCTCCTTCCTGGGCTGATTCACATCTCTCATGTCGACATGTCACTACAGCGTGTTGCCGACATGTGACATTCTGCGTGAAGCGCGTTTGCCGTGGCTCCGGCTCCGGTATTCAGGTGAAGGTTGCGTTCCTCGCAGGAGGACGCCACCACGACCGTCCCGCGACCCAAAGGGGGTGGCATGTCCGCAGACCAGGGCAGCTCGAAGGTGCTCACGCCCACGAAGAGCGAGGCAGCGACCAAGGAACTCGACGCTCTTGACGTGCTCGACGACGTCACGGCCCTTGGGACCGCGCCGGCCCCGGCCGTCCCGGCCGACTCGGGGGCCATCGACACCCGCACCCTGTCCCGCTCCCTGTTCCTGCGGCTCGCCGCACTCGACGAGGCGAGCCCCGAACGCGCCTACGTCCGGGACACCCTCATCGAACTCAACCTCCCGCTCGTGCGGTACGCGGCGGCCCGCTTCCGCTCCCGCAACGAGCCGATGGAGGACATCGTCCAGGTCGGCACCATCGGCCTGATCAAGGCCATCGACCGCTTCGACTGCGAACGCGGCGTCGAGTTCCCGACGTTCGCGATGCCGACGGTCGTGGGCGAGATCAAACGCTTCTTCCGCGACACGTCGTGGTCCGTGCGGGTCCCGCGGCGGCTCCAGGAGCTGCGTCTGGCGCTCACAAAGGCCAGCGACGAGCTGTCCCAGAAGCTGGACCGCTCCCCGACGGTCACCGAACTCGCCGCGGTCCTCGGGGTGTCGGAGGAGGACGTGGTCGACGGCCTGGCCGTGGGCAACGCCTACACGGCCTCGTCGCTGGACTCCCCGGCCCCCGAGGACGACGGCGGCGAGGGCTCCCTGGCCGACCGCCTCGGCTACGAGGACAGCGCCCTTGAGGGCGTCGAGTACCGCGAGTCCCTGAAGCCGCTTCTGGCCAAACTCCCGCCCCGGGAGCGCCGGATCATCATGCTCCGCTTCTTCGCGAACATGACGCAGTCCCAGATCGGCGAGGAGGTCGGCATCTCCCAGATGCATGTCTCCCGCCTGCTCACCCGGACCCTGGCGCAGCTTCGCGAGGGCCTGATCGCGGACTGAGCCCCGGGGTCTCCTTCCGCCCGTCCCTTCCTTCCTGACGGCCCGTCAGCCACACTGGCGCGATGCTGGGAAGTGGGGCGGGCACGGAGACCGGGGCCGGGACCGGAACCGGAGCGGGCAAAAGGCCCTGGACTGGTCTGATTCATGGCCGACGGGGAGCCGTTGCGGCCGCGTCGGCGGCCGTCGTCGTCCTGGGCGGGGTGTCGGCCTTGTACGGGGGAGACGGCGCGGGCGGTGGGTACGTCGCCGTAGGGGCGCCCGGCGCCTCCCCGCGGACGCGGCCGGGTACGGGGCCGATGCCGAGCGATCCGGTGAGGCTGGTGCCGCTCGACGGGTCACCGGAAGCGGACCGCAACGCGCCTGTCCGCACGCCGACTTCGCGTCCCGCGCCCGACCCCCGGGCAGCGGGCGCCCGCGACGGCGGGGACGGCCCCGCCGAGGGCGGCGGGCCGACGCCGGAGGCGCCCGCCCCACCCACCGCGCCCGCAGGCTCCGGGCCGACCGGTACGGCGGCCGGGTCACCGGCTCCGTCGGCGCCACCCGCCGGCGGTACGACACCGCCGTCCCCCGCTCCCGCCCCCGCCGCCCTCGGCTGGGACGATCCTTCACGGGAGGCGACGGAGCAGCGGTGGTGCGAGAAGGTGACGGTCACCTTCCACAACACCGGTGGTACGGCGGTCCGTTCGGGAACGGTGACCTTCGGCACGCACATCATCGGCGCGCTCGGCATCGACTGGGCGACGGTGGAGTCCACGCGTGACCTCCCGGTGCCGCTTCGCCCGGGCGCGGACGAGAAGCACACCTGGACGGTCTGCGTCGACGCCTGGCGGGTACCGCTCGGGACGCACATCGAGACGCGGGACGTGTCGGTCACCTGGAAGTGACGCGACCACCGGCCGTCGGCCGGTACGGAGCGGCGGTCAGTGCGGGCTGCGCAGGCCCGCGGTGAGCAGTCCGACCAGCCGGCGGGCGTCGTAGCGGGGGTCGCTCTCCGCGCCGATGCAGAGGTTCCCGACGCCGCGCATCAGCTCGTAGGCCGTCAGGTCGGACCGGATCTCGCCGGAGGCGGACGCGGCGTCGAGCAGGTGGGTGCACACGGGCACGAGGCGGTCGAGGAAGTAGGTGTGCAGCGCCTCGAAGCCCGCGTTGTCGGACTGCAGCACGCCGGCCAGGCCGTGCTTGGTGACCAGGAAGTCGACGAAGAGGTCGATCCACCGGGCCAGCGCGGCGTGCGGGGTGGGGCCGGCCTCCAGCAGGGCCGGACCGGCCTCCGCGCAGGCTTCGACCTGGTGCCGGTAGACGGCGATGATGAGGTCCGCCCGGGTGGGGAAGTGGCGGTAGATCGTGCCCACCCCGACGCCGGCGTGGGCCGCGATGTCCCGGACCGGCGCGTCCACGCCCGACGCCACAAAGATCGCGGCGGCCGCGTCGAGCAGGGTCTTCTCATTGCGCCGGGCGTCCGCCCGCTTGGACCGGGCCGCGTGCCCCGCGCCCTCGCCGCCGTCGCTCACCGCACCGTTCCTTCCGCCCGCGGCCCGCCTGAGCGGATCCTCGTCCCCCGTCGCTTATCGGAGCGAGGTTCCGGTTTCTCATGATGGCAGAGCCATGGTCCGACGACCACCCTTGGGCGCCGTAGGGGTGCGGGTGATCCAGCCCGCTCCAGAGCGTGGGGGCTTGGCGCGCAGTTTCCCGCGCCCCCAGGTGGGCTGCCCCCGGCACGGGAACGGGAAGTACCGGTCCGGGCCCCGGCGCCGTAAGGGGGCGGGTGATCCAGCCCCGTGCCTGAGCGTGGGGGCTTGGCGCGCAGTTTCCCGCGCCTCCGGGTGGGCTGCCCCTGGGGGTCGTCGGCCGGGCGGGCTACTTCAGTGCCAGCCAGGCCACCGCTGCGACGATCACCACCGCCGCTACGACGCCGAGGATCACGCCGACGCGGGGGCCGGTCGAGCCGGACGCCTGCTGCCGAGTCCCCTGGGGGGCCTCGTCGACGAACGCGCGGAACATCTGGGTGCTGCCTGCGGGGTCGGGGTTGCCCTGAGGGCCCTGGGTGTTAGCCATGGCCCGAGACCCTAGCGAAGACGGGCGGGGCCGCCCAAGTGGGGGCACTGAAGAGCCCGTACAGAACGTGTGTGCACCCCTCACCCTCACCCCCTTTCACCCCGCGAACGACACCACCTGCGTATTTACGGTCGCAATACTTGCCTTTGCCAAGTTTTTGAGCCGCGCCCCCCTCGATTTGTTTGCCTTCAGCAACCAAGCACTCGTACGGTTGCCTCAAGCAACGAAAACGGGAGGTGTGATGGCCGAGCAGGCGCAGTTCGAGGAGCTGGCGCGTCAGCTCAGTGCCGTCGGAGCCGTGAAACGGGATCTGGCGCGGATACTCCCGCACGACTGCCCGGGTGGCTCCGCCGCCGTGCTGACCCTGCTCGGACGGCACGGCGACATGCGCATGAGCAAGCTCGCCGAGCTGCTGGCCGTGGACATGTCCGTCACCAGCCGGCATGTCGCGCACGTCGCCGAACGGGGCTGGATCGAACGGTCCCCGGACCCCGCCGACAAGCGCTCACGCATCCTGCGTCTCACTCCCGCGGGCAGATCCATGACGGACGAACTGGCGCGGCGCAGCACCCAACTGCTGGCCGAGCGGCTCAGCGACTGGTCCGACGACGAGGTCGCCCAGCTGATCCGGCTCATGACCCGGCTCAGGAACAGCTTCGGCGACTGCCGGACCGTACCCGCCCGGCCCCACCCGTCGCAGCCCGCCGCCGTACCCGAGCCCGCGCCCGCACCGGTACTCGAAGCGACGACCACCCGTACACCCGGATAAGCACGCAGAAGCACGTAGAAGCACGTAGAAGCACGTAGAAAAGGAAGCCCATGGCAACGACCACACCAGCCGGTGTGCGGGCTCACGCCAAGCACGGGGGAGGCTCCGACCAGGCTCCCATGACGCACCGGCAGATCATGGAAGCGCTCTCCGGGCTGCTGCTCGGCATGTTCGTGGCGATCCTGTCGTCCACGATCGTCTCCAACGCCCTGCCGCGCATCATCGGTGACCTCGGCGGCGGCCAGTCCGCCTACACCTGGGTGGTCACGGCCGCCCTGCTGTCGATGACCGCGACCACTCCCCTGTGGGGCAAGCTCGCAGACCTGTACAGCAAGAAGGCACTCGTCCAGATAGCCCTGGTCATCTATGTCATGGGCTCGGTCGTCGCCGGTCTCTCGCAGAACCCCGGCATGCTGATCGCCTGCCGCGTCGTGCAGGGCGTCGGCGTCGGCGGTCTGTCGGCCCTGGCGCAGATCGTCATGGCGGCGATGATCTCCCCGCGCGAGCGCGGCCGTTACTCCGGTTACCTCGGTGCCACCTTCGCCGTCGCCACCGTCGGCGGCCCGCTGCTCGGCGGTGTCATCACCGACACCTCGTGGCTGGGCTGGCGCTGGTGCTTCTACGTCGGCGTGCCCTTCGCGGTCATCGCGCTGATCGTGCTCCAGCGGACCCTGCATCTGCCCGTGGTGAAGCGGGATGTGAAGGTCGACTGGGGCGGCGCGTTCTTCATCTCCGCGGCGGTCTCGCTGCTGCTGGTCTGGGTGACCTTCGCCGGTGACAAGTACGACTGGCTGTCCTGGCAGACGTACGCGATGGTCGGCGGCTCCCTCGTGCTCGGCGCGCTGTTCGTGATCACCGAGACCAAAGCGAGCGAGCCGATCATCCCGCTGCGGCTGTTCCGCAATCGCACCATCACCCTCGCGTCGCTCGCCTCGCTGTTCGTCGGCATCGCGATGTTCAGCGGCACGGTCTTCTTCAGCCAGTACTTCCAGCTGGCCCGCGACAAGTCCCCGACGATGTCGGGTGTCCTGACCATCCCGATGATCGGCGGCCTGTTCGTCTCGTCCACCGTCTCCGGCCAGTTCATCACCCGTACCGGCCGCTGGAAGGCCTGGCTGGTCAGCGGTGGTGTGCTGGTGACGGCCGGGCTCGGTCTGCTGGGCACCATCCGGTACGACACCGACTACTGGAAGATGGCCGTCTTCATGGCCATGCTGGGCCTCGGCATCGGCATGATGATGCAGAACCTGGTGCTGTGCACGCAGAACCAGGTGGAGCCGAGGGACCTCGGTTCGGCCAGCTCCACGGTCACCTTCTTCCGTTCCCTCGGCGGCGCGGTCGGCGTCTCCGCGCTCGGCGCGGTGATGTCCCACCGGATCACCGACTACGTCAAGGACGGCCTCGCCGATCTGAGCCCGAAGTACGCCAAGGGGCTGTCCGCTTCGGGCTCCACGGACTCCATCCCGGACATGAACGCCCTGCCGGCGCCGCTGCGCACGGTCATGGAGAGCGCCTACGGCCACGGCATCGCCGACGTGTTCCTGATCGCCGGCTGTCTGACGGCGGTCGCCTTCCTCATCACCCTGTTCATCAAGGAGGTCCCGCTGCGGACCAAGGGCGCACTGGCGCAGGCCGCCGCCGAGAGCGAAGCCCCGGCCGAGACCCCGGCCGCCGCCGCGGCCACCGCCGGGCCGGCCGCGGAGAAGGTGCCCAGCTGGGCCTCCCCGGTCGTGGCGGGCCCCGACGACGGCACGGACGGCACGGAGCCGGCCGCGACACGGCAGCTGACGGCCGTCGCCGCCGTGCCCGCCCCGGAGCAGCCCTCCGCCGGCGGCATCCCGGTCCACGGCTTCGTCCGCGGCGCCGAGAGCGCCCCGGTCGCGCGGGCCGCGGTCACCCTGATCTCCCTCACCGGCCGCCAGCTGGGCCGCTCGGTCACCCAGTCCGACGGTTCCTACACGCTGGACGCGCCCGGCACCGGCTCGTACGTCCTGATCGCCTCCGCCGACGGCTTCCAGCCGCAGGCGTCCACGATCGTGGTGCACGAGGACCCGGTGGCGTACGACGTCCTGCTCAGCGGCACCAGCGGGCTGAGCGGTGTGGTCCGGGCGGCCGGCAGCGCGCTGCCGGTCAAGGACGCGATGGTGATCGTCACCGATGTGCGCGGCGATCTGCTGGCCACCGGGTCCACCGGGGAACAGGGCCAGTTCACCTTCGGTGAGCTGGTGCCCGGCGCGGTGACGGTCGCGGTGAACGCCACCGGGTTCCGGCCGCGGGCGCTGCCCGTCGAGATCGGCACCACCGGGGTCACCCGGATCGAGGTGGACCTGGAGGCGGGTGCCCGGCTCCAGGGCGTCGTCCGGGCCCCGCACGGTCCGCTGGCCGACGCCCGGGTGACCCTCGTGGACGCGGCGGGCAACGTGGTCGGCACATCCACCACCGGACCGGACGGCGCGTACGCCTTCACCGACCTGAACTCCGGCGACTACACCGTCATCGCGACCGGCTACCCGCCGGTGGCGACGGCCCTGACGGTGCAGGGCGCCGGAGCCGACGGGCACGACATCGAACTCGCCCACCCCGGCGAGTAGTCCGGCACCCGGCCCGTGGCGGGCGCGCTCCGAGCGGCGGCGCGCCCGCCACGGGCCGGACATTTTACGACTAATTTGTACGGCTTTTCGAGGTCGCCATGGATGTTCGGTCCATGGCTTCGCAGGGAGAAGAACGGGATGGGACTGACCGCGAGGATCCACACCCGGGACGGATGGGCCGTGTCGCACGCGGTCGTCACGGTGACCGACATGACGGGCACGCAGGTGCTGCGCGCCGAGGCCGACGCGGAGGGCGCCGTACGGGATACGACCGCACTCGCGCCCGGGGCGTACACGGTGATCATCACGGCCGTCGGGTACGCACCCGCCGCGGCCGGCGCGATCGTCACCGCGAGCGGGCGGGCCGAGGTCGGCACGGTGACGCTGGCCCGGCAGGGCGGCGCCGAACTGCCCCCGCCGGGTCCCTGGACCATCGACCCGGCGCACTCGACGGTGGCCGCCATCGCCCAGCACCTGGGCATCTCCAGCGTGCGCGGCCGGTTCACCGACTTCACCGGCGCGATCGAGATCGCGCCCGACGACGTCGGCAAGTCCCGGGTGCAGGCGGTGATCCGGGCCTCCTCCATCGACACCGGCAACGGCATGCGCGACACCCACCTGCGGTCCGCGGACTTCCTGGACGTCGAACGCCACCCCGAGATCACCTACCGTTCGACGGGGCTGTCGGTGGCCGGCCGGGACCGCTGGACCGTCCACGGCGAGCTGGCCATGCGCGGTGTCGTACGCCCGGTCGATCTGGACCTGGCCTATCTCGGCACCGGCGCCGACCCGTGGGGCGGCACCCGGGCCGCCTTCCGCGCGACGACGGAACTGCGCCGCGAGGACTTCGCCATGAACTACAACCAGGTCGTCCAGGCGGGCATCGCGGCCATCGGCACGACCCTGAAGGTCGAGCTGGACGTCCAGGCGGTGCAGGGCGAAACGCTGCCACAGGCGTAGGAACGGCAGGGTCAGCCAGAACGGGGGCCGCTGCCCCTAGGCTGCCCGCATGGCACCGAACATCGCGACGAACACCACCGTCTCCCGCGACGAACTGCTGGACTTCGTACGGCCCCGGCACCGGGCCGTCCTGCTCACCCGGCGGGCCGACGGCGGCCCCCAGGCATCGCCGCTGACCTGCGGAGTCGACGACTCCGGCCGGATCGTGGTCTCCACCTACCCGGAGCGCGCCAAGACCCGCAACGCCAAGCGGGACGAGCGGGTCGGCCTGATCGTGCTCAGCGACGACTGGAACGGGCCGTGGGTCCAGGTCGACGGGACGGCGGAGGTCATCGACAGCCCGGACTCCGTGGAGCCGCTGGTCGAGTACTACCGGAACATCGCCGGTGAACACCCGGACTGGGACGAGTACCGCGCGGCGATGCTCAAACAGGGCAAGTCCATCATCCGCATCACCCCCACCCGCTGGGGCCCGGTGGCCACCGGCGGCTTCCCGGCCCGCCTGGTCGAGCAGAGCTGACCCGGGCGGGGCGTGCGGCCCGACCGGCCCGACCGGCCCCGGCACGGCACGGCACGCAGCCCACTCGCGCTCCGAGCACCCGGCCCGGCCGGCCCGGGCGTGCTCGGTCGGGCCGGGTCCGCGGGAGCGGCCGCGCGGTTACGGCTCGGGGGTGGTTCTTCGGACCATCTGCTCGATGCCCGCGATCAGGAGGTCCAGGGCGAAGGCGAAGTCCCGTTCCAGCATCTCCTCGACCGTGTCGCCGCCGCGGGCCTCCATGATGTCCCTGGACTCCTTGATGACCTCGGCGGCCTGCGGGGCCGCGGTCACCGCGGTCATGGCGGTGCGGTGGTACTCGTCCGGGGTCATACCGGTCGCCGCGACCCGGGCCGCGAAGTGGCCCTCGATCGTGCCGAAGCCGTACACGAACTGGAAGACGGCCGAGATGGCGCCCATGATGCCGTGCGCGGGCAGCCCGGAGCGGCGCATGATCTGCTGCACCCGGCCCGAGAAGCCGAGCGAGTTCGGGCCGATGTTGAGGTAGCGGCCGGCCAGCGGGGACAGCCACGGGTGCCGCACCAGCAGCGCGCGGTACTCCCGGGCCAGCGCACGCAGTTGGCCCCGCCAGTCCTCGTCCGCCTCCTCGGCTCCGGGCAGCCGCAGTTCGCCGAAGGCCGCGTCCAGGGCGAGTTCGAGCAGATCGTCCTTGGTGTCGACGTACCAGTACACGGACATCGCGGTGACGCTCAGTTCGGCGGCCAGCCGCCGCATGGAGAACCGGGCGAGCCCCTCCGCGTCCAGCAGCCGCACGGTCGCCTCGGTGATCCGTTCCCGGTCCAGGCCGGACGGCTGCCCGCCGCCGCGCCCGCCACGGCGGGTCTTCCCCTCCAGCCAGACACTGGTACGCGCCGTCCGCCCGGCCGCCTCCGCCATCGACGCACCTTCCTGGATCTCCGACCACTTACCAAGATGCTAGGGCCTGCCAGACAGGCCCCTGGGCCCGCGCGGGTCCCGGTGACCTCCGCGATCACCCCGCGCCCGCACCCCCGGGCGTGGGCCGGACCGTCAGGCGAGCGTCTTCTGTGCTCGCCGCAGCAGCCCACCGGCCACCAGCCCGCCGGCCAACACGGCGACCGCGCCCACGAGTTGACCCGCTTCCAGGCCAGAGGCCAGCCCGTCCGCAGCGGCCCGGGAGCTGAGCACCGCGCCGAGCACCGCGACCCCGAGTCCGTTGCCGAACTCCGCGAGCGTCCCGTTGATCCCGGCCCCGACCCCCGCCCTGGCCGGCGGGATCGCGCTCATGATGGCGTGCGCCATCGCCGGGTTGGCGATCGCGCAGCCGCCGCCGATCAGCAGCAGCCCGAGCAGGGTTCCGGCGTAACCGCCCGAGGCCGGCAGGGCGATGGACACCAGCCCCGCCGACATCAGCGCCATGCCCAGCACGATCGAGACGGGCGTGCCGAGCCTGGCCGACCACCTCGCCGACAGCCCCGAGAAGTTCACGGGAAAGAGGAGCGGGGTGGTGACCGCGGTCCCGGCCACCACCCCGCTCCGTCCGGCCGGTCCTCAGCCGCCGCTCGACTGCTGCGTGAGGTCGTAGAAGGTGGCCGAACCGACCGTCACCTTCTTGAAGTTGCTCTCGACCCACGAGGTGATCTGCGAGGCGGTGCCGCTGTCGCTGCCGCCCATGCCGCCACCCATACCGCCGCCGGCGATGAAGTAGTGGATCTTCCCGTCCGCCACATACTGCTTGAACTGCGCCAGCGTCGGGGACGGGTCGGTGCCGTTGAAGCCGCCGATCGCCATCACCGGCTCACCGGTGGCCAGTTGGTAGCTCGCGGCGTTCTGGGAGCCGATGGACGCGGCGACCCAGGTGTACGCACCGGCGTCCGCCTCCAGCAGCTTCTTGGCCTCGGAGCCGACCGTGGCACCGTCGAGCAGACCGCCGAAACCACCGCCGCCCAGCCTGCCGCCCTCGCCGATACCCGGGAAGCCGTTGCCGTTCTGTGTGCTCCCGTTGCCGTTCTGCTGGTTCTGACCGGGCAGGCCGCCACCCGGGAAGCCGCCGGTGCCGCCGCCGGGGAAGCCGTTGCCGTTCTGCGTGCCTCCGTTGCCCTTCTGTGTCCCCCCATTGCCGTTCTGCTGGTTCTGGCCCGGCATGCCGCCGCCGAAGCCGCCCCGCATGCCGCCGGGACGGCCGCCGCCGAAGCCCATCGCGCTCGCACCCGCCGGACCGGCCGTCGGAATGGAGCCGGTGTGCGCCGAGTCGACCGTGCTCAGGGTGTACGCGGTCGGCCCGGCCAGCGCGGCCACGAGACCCACGGCCGCCGCCCCGAGGGCCAGCCGGCGCGGCGCCCGGCCCGCGAAGACCAGGCCCAGCGCGGCGGCCAGGCCGCCGATCAGGACCAGCCAGCGCAGCCAGGGCAGATAGTCCGGGGTGCGGTTGAGCAGGACGTAGCCCCAGGCGGCGGACGCCACCACGGAGGCCGCGAGGGCGATCGCCGCCCAGGTCTCGGCCCGCCGCTCCCACAGCAGACCGGCGCCCATGCCGATCACGGCCGCGACATAGGGGGCGAGGGCGACCGTGTAGTACTGGTGGAAGATGCCCGCCATATAGCTGAAGACGATCATGGTCATCAGCAGCGAGCCGCCCCACACCAGGAACCCGGCCCTGGTCACCGAGGCACGCCTGGCCCGCCGGGTGGCCCACAGGCCGGCCACGAGCAGGATCAGCGCGGCCGGGATCAGCCACGAGACCTGGCCGCCGATCTCGGCGTTGAACATCCGGTCCCAGCCGGTCTCGCCCCACTGACCCATACCGCCCGCGCCGCCACCGCCGCCGACGCTGCCCGTCTCCTCGCCGCTCAGCCGGCCCAGGCCGTTGTAGCCGAAGGTCAGCTCAAGGAAGGAGTTGTTCTGCGAGCCGCCGATGTACGGGCGGGACGAGGCGGGCCACAACTCCACGACCGCCACCCACCAGCCGCCCGCGACGACCATCGCCGCCGTGGCGAGGGCCAGTTGGACGAACCGCCGGCGCAGCCGCACCGGTCCGCAGACCGCGTACACGACCGCCAGCGGCGGCAGGACCACGAATGCCTGCAAGGTCTTGGCGAGGAAGGCGAAGCCGACCGCGACGCCCGCCCACACCAGCCACCGGGTCCGGCCGTCCTCCACGGCACGCATCACGAAGTAGCAGGCCAACGCCGTCAGCAGGGCCAGCATCGCGTCCGGGTTGTTGAACCGGAACATCAGCGCCGCGACCGGGGTGAGCGCGAGCACGGCGCCCGCGATCAGAGCGGGCACCGGGCCGGACCGGCGCCGCACCGCGGCGTGGACGACGGCGACGGTGCCGACGCCCATCAGCACCTGGGGGGTGAGGATCGCCCATGAGTTCAGGCCGAAGATCCGCACCGACAGCTCCATCGGCCACAGGAACGCCGAGGGCTTGTCGACGGTGATGGCGTTGCCCGCGTCCAGCGAACCGAAGAAGAACGCCTTCCAGGACGTGCTGCCCGCCTGAACGGCCGCCGAGTAGAAGGAGTTGGCGTAACCGGAGGCGCTGAGGTCGTACAGGTACAGCAGCGCGGTGGCGAGCAGCAGGCCGAGGAGGGCCGGGCGCGCCCAGCGCGGGTCCTCCGGACGTCCGCGCCACAGTCTGCGGGCGAGGGGCTGCTTCGGCTCGCCCGACTCGGGGGCCGGGCCCTGCGGCGGGTGAGCGGCGGGGGGCGGGCCCCATGAGCCGGGTCCGGTCCGGTCGGTCGGCTGGTCGTAGTGGGTGGTCATCGGGTATCCCCCGGGCCGGTGTCGTGAGGGCGCACGGTTACGTCCCTCCAGTTGCCGTCCACGCCGTCGTCGGCGCGGAGCTGGGTGGTCTGGTGAGGTTGCTGTGCTTGCTGCGCGTGCTGATCCAGACGCGAGTACTGCACCTGCTGCTGGTCCTGCTGCGGTCGCTGGGCTTGCTGCGGTTGGTGTGTTTCCTGCGGTTGTCGGGCTTGCTGCGGGCGCGGCGCGGGGCGTCGCGGCAGCGGGGCGCTCGGCTGGGGCTGGCGGGGCCCCGGCGGGAGGTGGGCGGCGTCGGACAGTGACTGGTCACGAGAACCCGGACGGACCGGGTAGGAGCCGGGTCCGTGGCCGGGACCGGAGGTGAACTCGGTTTCGGGGTCGCGGTGGTCCGGGAACACCCACGCGCGGAACAGGAGGAAACGCAGCACCGTCGCCGCGAGGTTGGCGGCGATCAGCACCGCCAGCTCGGTGGAGTGCGCCGGGTCGCTGGTGGCCGCGTCCAGGGCGGCGAGCGAGCCGCTGGTCAGGGCGAGGCCGATACCGAAGACCACCAGGCCCTGCGCCTGGTGCCGCACCGCGCCGCCGCGCCCCCGCACCCCGAAGGTCAGCCGCCGGTTGGCCGCCGTATTGGCGACGGCCGAGACCAGCAGGGCCAACGCGTTGGCCACCTGGGAGCCGGCGAACTGCCGGAAGACGCTGTACAGGAGCAGGTAGAAGAGGGTCGACAGGCCGCCGACCACGCAGAACCCGACGAGTTGCCGGGCCAGCCCCTTCGGTACGTCTTGGATCTCGCGGTCGCGCGGGTCGTCGCCGAACGGCCGGGTGAGCCGGTCCAGCGGCAGCGAACCGGTGGCCAGGGCCTTGCCCACCCGCCACACGCCCTTGAGGTCGTCGGTCGCTGTCCGCACGATGTGCACCGTCGAGTCCGGGTCGTCGACCCAGTCGACCGGCACCTCGTGGATGCGCAGCCCGGCCCGCTCGGCGAGCACCAGCATCTCGGTGTCGAAGAACCAGCCGGTGTCCTCCACCAGCGGCAGCAGCACCTGGGCGACCTCACCCCGGATCGCCTTGAAGCCGCACTGCGCGTCGGAGAAGCGGGCCTGCAGCGAACCGCGCAGGATCAGGTTGTAGGTGCGGCTGATGAACTCCCGCTTGGCGCCGCGCACCACCCGCGACGAGCGGCTGAGCCGGGAGCCGATCGCGAGGTCGGAGTGGCCCGAGATCAGCGGGGCCACCAGCGGCAGCAGCGCGTTGAGGTCGGTGGACAGGTCGACGTCCATGTAGGCGAGGACCGGGGCGTCCGAGGCGGACCACACGGCCCGCAGGGCCCGCCCGCGGCCCTTCTGCTCCAGGCGGAAGTCGACGACCTCGGGGAGCCGGGCCGCGAGGCCGGCCGCCACCTCGGGGGTGGTGTCCGTGGACGCGTTGTCCGCGATCGTGATGCGGAACGCGTACGGGAAGGTGCGCGTCAGGTGCTCGTGCAGTCTGAGCACACAGGGCCCGAGGTCCTTCTCCTCGTTGTAGACGGGGATCACTACGTCCAGGACAGGCGTACCGGCGTCGCCGGCCGGGAGGTGCTCCCGCGCCGGCAGGGTGCCGGGAGAAGAGTCGGTTCGCATGTCCCCGACTGTCGTCAGGCGCCCTGTTCCGCCCATGTGCCAGCACTGTGCTGCGCCTGTGAGTGCGAGGACCACCGCGTTTCAGCGGTCGGCCGGGGCAGCGCGGGGTGCAGCGCGGGCAGATGGACGGTGAACACCGTGCGCCCGGGCACGCTGTCCACGGTGACGGCACCGCCGTGCGCGGTCGCGACGGCCTGCACGATGGCCAGGCCCAGACCGGTCGACCCGGTGGATCTCGACCGTGCGGAGTCACCCCGCGCGAACCGTTCGAAGACGTGCGGCAGCACCTTCGCCGGGATGCCCTGGCCGTCGTCCTCGACGTCGACGCACAGCCACGGTCCGCGCCGCTGTACGCGGGCGGTGACCGTGGTGCCGGGCGGGGTGTGGTTGCGGGCGTTGCCCAGCAGATTGACCAGGACCTGTTGCAGCCGGGCCGCGTCCGCCGACACCAGGGCCGGTTCGTCGGGCAGGTCGAGCCGCCAGGTGTGGTCCATGCCGGCCGCGCGGGCGTCGCTGACGGTGTCCACGACGAGCGGGACGAGGTCGGTCTGTTCGAACTGCAGGGGCCGGCCCGCGTCGAGCCGGGCGAGCAGCAGCAGATCCTCCACGAGCAGCGTCATCCGGCCCGCCTCGGACTCGATGCGGCCGAGCGCGTGCCGGGTGTCGGGGCCGACCTGTTCCCGCCCGCGCCGGGTCAGTTCGGCGTAGCCGCGGATGGAGGCCAGCGGTGTGCGCAGTTCATGGCTGGCGTCCGCGACGAACTGCCGCACCCGCGTCTCGCTCTGCTGGCGGGCGTGCAGGGCGCCGTGCACATGGTCGAGCATCCGGTTGAGCGCGACGCCGACCCGGCCGACCTCGGTGTGCGGGTCGCACTCGGACTCCGGGACCCGCTCGCGGAGGTTCACCTCTCCGGTGTGCAGGGGCAGTTCGGAGACCCGGGTGGCGGTGGCGGCGACCTTGCGCAGCGGCCGGGTGGCGACGCCGACCAGGACGTGGCCGGCGATCCCGGCGGCGACCAGACCGGCGGCGGTGACGCTGACCTCGACGAGGATCAGGGTGTTGATGTTGTCGTCGGTGTCCTTGGTCGGTACGGCGACGTAGTAGCTGCCCTTGGGGCCGGTGACGTACTGGGCGCGGTAGCTGCCGAGGCCGGGGACGTCCACGGTGTGCATGCCGCCGTCCCGGGTGACGGTGCCGAGGGCCGCCAGCTGGGCCTCGGTCAGCGTCTTGGGGCTCATGTCCAGGGTGTCGGACTTGTGGCCGACCTTGCCCTTGGTGACGACACCGTCCTCGACCTGGGCCGCGATCGTGTACTGCGGCTGCGGGCCCCGGGTGACGAAGTCGGACAGATCGAGCGCCTTGCCCTGCTGGTCGCCGTTCAGGACGGGGAGGTCCTTGCCCTGGACGGGCGGGGCGAACCCTCCGGAGGCGCGCGCCCCGACCTCGCCGAGCTGGCCGTCGAGCTGCTGGTACAGGTGCGAGCGCAGCGCCAGGGTGGTCACGGTGCCGATCACCGCGCAGACGACGGCGATCAGCACGACGGATGCGACGACGAGCCGCGTCCGCAGGGTGCGCGGCTGTCCCTTCCTCACTCTCGGCCTCGCTTGAGCGGGGGGATCCCCACGTCGCTGCTGCGTACGCGGCCGTCGGCGCCCGCTCATGACACGGCGGGCTTGATCAGATAACCGGCACCGCGCCGGGTGTGGATCATCGGCTCGCGCCCGGCGTCGATCTTCCGGCGCAGATAGGAGATGTACAGCTCGACCACATTGGCCTGGCCGCCGAAGTCGTAGGACCACACGCGGTCGAGGATCTGCGCCTTGCTCAGCACACGGCGCGGATTACGCATGAGGAAGCGCAGCAGCTCGAACTCGGTCGCGGTGAGATGGATGTTCTCGCCGGCCCGCGACACCTCGTGGCTGTCCTCGTCGAGGGTGAGGTCACCGACGACCA
This sequence comes from Streptomyces sp. NPDC001508, assembly GCF_040298665.1. NCBI lineage: Bacteria > Bacillati > Actinomycetota > Actinomycetes > Kitasatosporales > Streptomycetaceae > Streptomyces > Streptomyces sp. NPDC001508. The sequence goes on along the minus strand of NZ_JBEPAP010000037.1, from coordinate 43,058 downwards.
GGACGGAGTCGGAGCGCCGGTCGGCGGCGCCGGACCGCCGGATCAGGCCGCGCAGCCGGGCGACGACCTCCTCCAGGCTGAACGGCTTGGTGACGTAGTCGTCGCCGCCGGCGGTGAGTCCGGCGATCCGGTCCTCCACCGCGTCCTTCGCGGTCAGGAACAGGACCGGTACGTCCGGCAGTTCGCGGCGCAGCCGGCCCAGCACGGTCAGCCCGTCCATGTCGGGCAGCATCATGTCCAGGACGACGGCGTCGGGCCGGAACTCACGGGCGCTCTGCACGGCGCCCTGCCCGTCACCCGCGCTGCGGATCTGCCAGCCCTCGTATCGCAGAGCCATGCTCAGCAGTTCGGTGATCGACAGCTCGTCGTCCACCACAAGCACTCGGACGGGGCTCCCGTCCGGCCTCAGCAGTTCGGTGCGCCCCTGGGGCGAGGTCGTGGTCATGGTGGACACCCTGACGAGACGCTCTGAGAGCGCCCTTTCAGGTGTCTGTGATTTCCCTGAGAAACCCACAGGCGCCGCTCAGGGAACTCTTGGGGGACGGCCCGGCCCGCGCCGGTGCCGCCGATCCGGCTCACAGCCCGACAGCCGCGCCCCATGGTCGTGATTGTCGTGGCACACCGCCCGCAGCCACGCGTCGCCGAGGCCGAGCCGTTCCAGGGCGCGCAGCTGATGGACGTACGGGTAGGGGACGTTGGGGAAGTCGGAGCCGAGCAGGACGCGGTCGCCGAGGTCGGCCGGGCGGGGCAGGGCGCGCCGCGGGAAGGGCGCGTAGCCCTCGCTGAAGTCCGTGACCGCCATCGTCGTGTCGAGCCGTGTCCGCGCGTACCGCTCGGCCGGCGCGAGGAAGTCCTCGTACTCGGGCATGCCTAGGTGCGCGACGACCAGCCGCAGCCGCGGATGCCGGGCCGGCACCCGCCCGATCGGCTCGGGTCCGATGTTGCTCGCCGGGCACGGCCCCCGAACCCCAGTCGCCCCCGTACCCGTCACGCGCGCGCTTCCCAGCGGTGATCGGCCGTGTCCCCCACGATCGCCGGCGGCACCGGGCTGCCCACGCCCGGCCGTGGGGACCGCTCAGAAAAGCTCGTCCTGAACCCCTCTCTCCTCCCTGAACCTCCGCACGGGCACCGTCACCCCGCCGGCCCCGCCGGCCCCTGGCAGGGCCGGAACCAGCTCCCATCCGGTCATCAGCCGGGTGTCCAGGACGACCGTCCCGCGCTCGGTGGCGAGGTGCAGATCCGGCCCCGCCAGCGCGACCAGCTCACCACTCACACCCCCGCCCGCGACCAGCTCGCCGACCTCGCCGTACGCGGGCGCGAGGCCCGCCGCCAGCCCGAACACCCCGGCATGGTCGACGGGCCGGAACGGCTCCCTGGCCAGCGCCTCGGGCCAGGCGTCGAGCGCCACGGCGCGCGCGTGCAGCGCCTCGATCTCGGCCGCGTGCTCGGCCGGCGTGCCGGGCAGCGCCGACCGCACCGCCCGTTTGACGCCGTACGGGATCCGGTCCGGCACCCGCAGCGCGGCCCTCAGCAGCTCCTCGGCGCGGCGGGCGGCCATCAGCGGGCCGCGGGCGAGCCAGCTGAAGCAGACGGCGCCCTGTTCGAGGAGGCGCGCCGAGCCCCGTTCTTCGGCGGTGATCCCGACCTTGACCAAACCCGGGCCGAACCACGCCAGATACACGTGGTACGGCCGGGGGTCGTCCGCGACGGTGTCGGCGGCCACGGAGTGCGCCCGCTCCAGCCGTGCGCACTCCTCGCACCGCGCGCCCGTGCTCCGCCCCGACACGGCCGCCCGCACCGGGCAGGGATGCCCGCGCGCTCCCACACATGTCCGCACACCCCCCTCCAGGACCCCGAAGGCCACCCGTTTCCCCCGGGGCAGCGTGCTTCTACGCCCCCCGTCCCACGCCAGCACGGGGCCGTCCACGGCCCACCGCAGCCCCGCGCACTTCCACGCCTGTGCCATCACCCCCGACACTAGACCCACCCACTGACAACGTCCCTGGCCTCGTCGGGCCGCCGGGTCCCGGCGGTCAGTTCCCCGTCTCCGCGACCGCCGACCGAGGGTCCTCGGGATCCGGACCGGTCGTCACCGCCGCCGCCGTCGCCGTCACTGCCGCCGTCATCGCCGTGTGCCGCCCGCGTCCCGCGAGCCGGCAGGCCACGCACCCGGGATGTCCGTCCCGCGCCCCGGCGTCCCTGACGCGCAGGCCCCAGGCCGCCCGGGACCGCGGCCCCGGCGCCTTGCCCCAGCCGACGAGGTGCAGCAGCCAGGTGACGAGGACCGCCACCACGACGATCCCGACCCCGACGCCCGCCAGCGCGACGGAAGTCATGACCACTCCCAGGCCCGCGACCGTGGCCCCGACGGTCGCGATACAGGCCCCGGCCCAGCCGGCAACCGTATGCCCCTCGTCGTGCAGATGTCCGCTCACGTTCCCGCCTCCCGTTCCTGGGCAGGGCAAGTCCGCCCCCTGGCGTGAGGGCCTAGACTCCCTCACCACGGAAGGAATTTAGCCTCAAATCCCTCACGAGCTAAGGTAATTGAGAACCATGGACGGCATGCCGCGCCCCGGCGCCATCCCGGCACAGGCACTGTCGGCGATGGACCATCTGATCGCGGCCCACCTCATCGGACAGCAGGAACTCGCCCGCCGTCTCGGCCTGAACGTCACCGACCTCACCTGTTTCGGCTTCGTCCTGGAAGCCGGCGACGACCTGCTCACCGCCGGCGACCTGGCGGCCCGCGCCCATGTCAGCACGGGCGCGGTGACCGGAATCCTCAACCGGCTCGAACGCGCCGGCTACGTCAGCCGCCGCCCCGACCCGACCGACCGCCGACGCGTCCGCGTGGCCGCGGAACCGGACGCCGTCGCCCGCGTCGAGGCCGTGTACGCGGGCCACCACAAGCGGCTCGACGCCCTGTTCGCCGCCCACTCCCCCGACGAACTCGCCGTCATCACCGACTGGTTCACGCGCGCGACCGCGCTGGCCCACGAGTACCTGGAGAAACTCGACCACAACGACTTGGAAGAGGACTGCTGACCCCACCTCCCCCGGCCGGGGCGCGTCCCGGTTCCCTACCGACGCCCGCCGAACTCCCGGTCGTGGACCTCGATTTCGGCGTACCCGTGCGGGGTCAGGACGGCGCGGGCCGTGTTCCGGTCCGGCGCACCGCCGTTGGCGGCGTCGAGTCCGGCGCCCGCACCGGCGTCGCCGTACCCAGCCAGGTGTCACCGTCGTCGGACGACAGCGGCCCGTACGCGATCACCCCGTCCGCTGCCCTCGGCGCCGTGTGCGCCCCACGTCGGCGTACCGGTCCATGGAGGACCAGCGCTCCTCCACGAGTTCCGTGCGCAGCGCCATGGAGCCCGGCCGGTCACGGTGGTAGCGGAAGAATTCCAAGCCCCACAGTCTCGACTGCCGCACGCCGCACGCCGCACGCCCCACGCCCCACGCCCCACGCCCCACGCCCCACGCCGCACGCCGCACGCCGCAGGCCGCAGGCCGCAGGTTGCAGGTTGCACGCCGCAGGCCGCAGGCCGCACGGAGCGTCGCGTCGGCCAAGCCCGCCCCACGGGCCCCGCCACCGCACCCCACACGGACGGCCCGGCCCACCAAGCCCGCCCCACAAGCCCCGCTGCCGCGCGCCGCCGGACGGTGGGGTGCCGCTAGGGTCGCCCCATGGGTGCCGCCATAGCCGCCATGGTCACTGCCGTCGTCGGGGTCCTCGGCACGCTCTTCGCGCCCCTGGTCACGACCTGGGCGGCCAAGCGCCAACGGGCCGAGGAGCGCCGGACCGAGGAGAGCAGACGGCGCTTCGAGGAGCGGCGCTCCGCCTACACGGCGATGAACCGGGCCTCCCGCCACTTCCACACCATGCTGAAGGACGCCCTGCACCGGATGCGGGACGGGGTCTACACCGACGACGACCGCGTCCAGGTCGAGGAGGCCCGCCGCGACTACCGCGACCGCTACGCCGAAGCCCAGATGATCGTCCCCGAGACGGTGCTCAAGGCATCCCGCGAGGTGAACGTCGTCCTGGCCGCGGCCGACGCCACCGCCAAGCGCATCGATCGCGGCCTGACGCGCGCAGGGGAAAGCGCCGAACAGGCACTCCTGGACCTCAAGGCCGTGGAACCCCGGCTCACCGCCATGCGCCGCATCATGCGCGAGGACCTGGGCCTGCCCGACTGACCGGCCCGCGCGGGGACGACGGGGGCGACGGGGACGACGGGGACGACGGGGACGACAAGAGGCGGGGGCCAGGCGGCCGGTCAGCGGACCAGCAGGTCGCTCACGCCCTTCAGGTCCTCGTCGCCACCGCCCTCGGCCAGGCGCCGGCGCATCAACGCGAAGTACGGGTGGGGCATGACCACACTGAACCGGCCGGGTGCACCGGACGGGCATGTCTGCGGGATCGACGCCGCGACGGAGGTGATCGGCGGCAGGTGGCAGGTGCTGATCCGCTGGGCGCCGCACGAGCCCCCACCGCCGCTTCGGCGAACTGCGCCGGCTGCTTCCCGGAGTCAGCGAGAAGGTGCCGGCCTCGCACCCGCGCGAGCTGGAAACGGACGGCATCGTGCGCCGTATCTCCTACGACGAGGTCCTGCCCCACGGCTCGTACCAAGGTCGCCTGCGTCATCCCCATCACCTGCGTCATCCGCATCGCCTGCGCCACTGCATCGCCTGCGCCACCGCATCGTCTGTGTCATCCGCATCGTCTGCCGTGAACGGCATCGCTTGACCTTGTCGCGGCGACAACGTTTCTACTGGTGCCATGCGCATCGGAGAACTCGCCGGCGTCGTCGGCGTCACCACCCGCGCCGTGCGGCACTACCACCGCATCGGGCTGCTGCCGGAGCCGCCGCGGCAGCCCAACGGATACCGCGAGTACACGCTGCGCGACGCCGTCGAACTGGCCCGCGTCCGCCGACTGACCGAGCTGGGCCTGAGCCTGGACGAAGTGAAGGACGTGCTGGCGGACGACGCGGGCAAGGACTTCGTAGAGATCCTCGCCGAACTGGACGCCGACCTGGCCCGCCAGGAGGAGGCCATCCGAGAGCGCCGCGTCCGCCTGGGCCACCTCCTCAAGCAGGCCGAGCGGACCGGGCGGTTGCCCGCCGAGGCCCCGGTCTCGCCCGAACTCGCCGCCCTCTTCGAGACCATGGCCCGCGCGGCGGAACGGCTGCCCGGACCGGAGCCGGTGATGGCCGCCAAGGAACGGGAACTGCTGGCCCTGCTGGAGACCGGCGCGCCGGGCGGCGACCGCGGCTGGCTCCACGCCATGGGGCAGAGCCTGAGTGCCGACACCGAGGCCATACGGCGCACCTACGCGGCATACGCCCAGATGGACGCGCTGGCCGAGGCGGCCGAGGACGACCCGCGGGTGGAGCGGACCGCGCGGGCCATCGCCGAGAGCATCCCGGACGAGGTGGCGCAGGCACTGATCGCCACGGAAGGCAAGGAGGGATCAGGTGAGGAGGACGGTTTCACGGATGCCCTCTTCGCCGAATTCGCCCCCGCCCAGGCGGTGGCCGTGCGCCGCGCCGTCGACTTGCTCAGGGAGCGTGCCGGGTGAAGGCGCTGCGAAGGGCCGTGCGCTGGGGCTTCGCCACGCTCGCGCCCTGCGAGGTCGTGATCGTGCTGTGTGTGGCCGGCGGGGTGCGCGTGGCACCGGCGGTTTGGCTGGCGGCGGAACTGGCAGTGCTCGTGCTCATGGCCGGAGCGACCGCACTGGTCGTCCTCGACTACCGACGGCACCGCCGCACAGGTCTGCACCGTCGCTCCGCGTTCCTGGCCGCGATCGCCGACAGCGTCCCGGTGTCCGTGCGCAAGCTGATCAGCCATGAGATCACCCTCGCCACCAGCCTCTTGCGCTGGGTGACCCGCCGCGGGCCGCACGGAGTGCGCGACGGCGACCACCTGGTCCCGTACGCGCCGGCCCAGTCGGCAACCATGTACGGCCTGCTGTTCGTCTGCGTCGTCGAGACCGTCGCCCTCGCTTGTGTGATCCCCTGGCCGGTGGTGCACGCCGTCACCCTCGTCCTCGACCTCTGGGGCTGTTACTTCCTGCTCGCTCTGCACACCTCCTGCGTGGTGCGCCCCCATGTGATCGGCGCCGACGGCGCGCTGCGCCTGCGCTACGGCGCGCTGCTGGACATCCGCGTCCCGGCCGACCGCATAGCCTGCGCCCGTGTGGACCGGAGATTCCCGGACGGCAAGCCGGCCGCAGCAGATGCGAGTGGCGTGGCCGACCTGGCCGTGGCCGGCCTGACGACGGTCACCGTCGAACTCACCGAGCCCGTCCGGTACGTACGCGTCCTCGGCAAGCAAGCCGAGGCCCGCGCCTTCCGCTTCTACGCGGACGACCCCGTGTCCGCGGTCGCGGCGCTGCGGGCAGCCGGCAGATCGCGTCCCGGCCCCGTCAACGCCTCGGACCGGTAGTCAGCGGCGTCCAGAAGGACTCGGGACACGGAAGGACCCCATACGAAGGGGATCACGTCGGCGGGGCGCCCATGACCCACACCCCGCTACGGCTGGTGCCGGAACCGGCCGATCTCGACCCGTTGCTGTACGCCCTCGAAACGCCAGAAGCCCCGGAGTGATCCGGGGCCTCTGACGTGCTGTGCACTCGGCAGGATTCGAACCTGCAACCTTCTGATCCGTAGTCAGATGCTCTATCCGTTAAGCTACGAGTGCTTGTGTTGTTTTTCTTGCCGCTCGCGGTCCTTCTGGCCCGCTCGCGGCGACAGGAAGAACATTACATGACTGCCGCCGCCATGTGAAATCCATTGCGCTCACCCCTGTGACCTGCGAAAACACCCGGACGGCGGGGTGGTGGGGACAATGACACCGAGGCCCCGGTCCAGAGGGGCCGGGGCCTCGGTGATCAGGTGCGGAGGCGGAGGGATTCTCGCCTGGTAGGGGCGGCGGGGCGACCGGATCGCCCTTCTTCGGGGTCACTCGGCGGTGGCCTTGGGCGGCTCGACGGGGCCGAAGTCTCCCTCGGCGGGGGCAGTGAGCTGGTCGCGCAGCTCGGGGTCGGCGTAGATCTCGGCGGTCGACTTCCAGGAAACGACCAGCGGTGCGATCGGGCTGACGGTGCCTAGTTCGGACGATGCCCGCGCGGTCTCCATGAACTCGATCAGGAACTCGCGGACTGCTTCTGTGGGCAGGAACCGAACCCAGGGGAACGCTTCAGAAAAGACGCGGGTGAGGGTGTCGATCGCGTTGGGGTCGGTGTTCATGAGGGCGACGAAGACGCGGGTAGTCGAGTCGACGATCTGAGCGGCTTCCTCGACGCGCCCCTGTTGCCCGGTGCGAGCCTGCGGCTGCGAGACAGGGTTGAGCGGCACCAGGACGATGGAGGTGACGGGTTTGCCGTCCTCTGTGGCCTCGCCGTTCAGGGCTACCTGGTGGAGTCCGAAGGTGATGTCGGTGAACTCTTCGTCGTCCTTCTGCTTGCCCCTCTTGAGCGTCACCTGACTGTCGAGCAGGCCCTTGCCCTTGCGCTCCACTCCCGGCTCGGTCTGTAGCGCGCCCTTGACGGCGGTGGCACCGCGACCCCGGTCGCTGTCGTGGCCAGCGTGATGCACGAGGAGAACACAGCCGCCCGACGCCGCCCGAAGCTGCTCCATGCGGTCGACGACCTCGGGGACGATGGAGACCCGTGGCGATGCTGATGCGCGGCTGCCGGCGCGGATCGCAGCGTTCATCCCGCGCCAGAACCGCCTCGCCGCCGTTGGTGCCGGCACGGTGCCATCACGGGGCTGAAATGGGGTCCGGAAACGACTCAGGGAGCCCAGCCCTCTTGGGCCGAACTCCCTGGTCAGATGGCGGAGGCGGAGGGATTTGAACCCTCGATGGGCTTTAAGGCCCAAACCGCATTAGCAGTGCGGCGCCATAGACCGGACTAGGCGACGCCTCCAGCACTACCCCTCACGCGAGCGCGCGAGTGGTGCGTGCAGATGATGACACAGTCGAGCGTGCTGTCACCAATCGCCCCCCACGGTACTAGGCAGGCGGGCCGCAGAGCAAAGCCCTTGTCCTCGGTGGGCCTGCCGCGCAACGTCCGGCGGTCTCAGGCGTTGGTCAGGTCATGTCGCTGCTCACCTCGCGAACCGTCGGCTCCGCCGTCGCCCTCGCCGCCGCCTCCGCGCTCTCCGTCACGGCGCTCTCCGCCGTCGCCGCCGCACCCGCCGTCGCCGCCACCTCCGCCGCCGTCTCCGGGGCCGCCGGGGCCGCCTCCGCCTCCGCGCCGCCGCCCGTCCGGGGCGAGGACCGGCCCGCCGGCTCCGGCGACCGGCTGATCGTCACCGTGCGCTACGCCGGCCCGGGGCGCGACGGGACGTACGAACTGGTCTGCCACCCCGCCGCCGGAAGTCACCCGGATCCGCGGCGGGCCTGCGCGGCCGTCGAGCGGAACACCCACTGGGGCAGCGATCCGTTCGCGCCGGTCCCGGCGGACAGCGTCTGCACGATGATCCACGGCGGACCGGCGACCGCCCATGTCACCGGCAGCTGGGCCGGACGCCCGGTAAACGCCACGTACAAGCGGAGCGACGGGTGTGAGATCGCGCGCTGGAACCAGATGGTGCCGCTCCTGCCGGACCTGGGTTCCTGACGCCACGGCGGCGAGCCGCACCACCTGTCCACGGCGCCCAGCCGTAGCACCCAGCCGCAGGGGCCGACCGTAGCCACCCAGCCGCAGGGGCCGACGGTAGCCACCCAGCCGCAGGGGCCAGCCGTAGCGCCCGGCCGCAGCATCCGTCCGCTGCTGCCGGGCGCTGCGGCCATCCGCGGCAACCGTCCGACGCGACCGGGCCGACGGGTGGTCCGCCGGAGGGGCGGATGGGCGAACGGGCGTCAGGCGATCGGGTGACCCGGCTGTCGGGACGAGGGGGCGCGGACTGTTCGTGGCGGAATCCCCGGTCCGGTGGTGGCGGAATCCCCGGTCCGGTGAAAGTCCCGCGGAGGTCTCACGCGGCCGACGGCATGCGGTCACACGTTCCCCGTCACTTCGTTGTGCGACCTCCCTCTCATCCGGCGTCCCCAGCGCAACCGCTGCCCTTAGACTCCCTCGCGTGACACGCTGCGAGCCGGTTGGCAAGATGGCACGAGCGATCGGCAAAGTGCGGTAACAGGGAGGAAGCGTCTCGTGAGCAGCAGGCCATCCCGAGGCGCTGCTCGCCTCGCAGCCATACTGGACGCGCTGCCCGACGCGTTGGTGCTGGTCAACGCCAATGGGACCGTCGTCAACGCCAACACCATCGCGCTGGAGACCTTCGAGACCCCGGGCACCGCCCTGGTGGGGCGCGGACTGCTCGATCTGCTGCCCCAGTTCGACTCCCGTCTGATCCCGGGCTCCATGCGGCGGGCCGATCACATCGACCCGCGCGGGCGGACCAAGCCCACCCGGATGACGGCCCGGCGGACGGACGGCAGCGAGTTCCCCGTCGAGGTCACCAGCGCGAACCTGGAGAACGGGCAGCAGGCGTACGACGGTTACGGCTACACCGGCGACGAACTGCTGATGCTCGTCGTACGCGACCTGTCCGGCACCGTCGACACCGAGGCCGAGCTGGCGCGCTCGCAGCGGCAGACCGAGATGATCCTGCGGGCCGCGTCGGAAGGCGTCGTGGGCACCGACACCGACGGGCGGATCGTCCTCGTCAACCCGGCCGCCGCCCAGATCCTCGGCTACCGCGCCGGCGAACTCGGCGGCAGGGAGCTGCACACCCTCGTACTGCACTCCCGCGCCGACGGCTCGCCCTTCCCGTACGCGGAGTCGCCGCTCGCCGACACCCTGCGCTCCGGGCGCAAGCACCGGGTGCGCGGGCAGGTGCTGTGGTCCAAGGGCGACAAGCAGGTACCGGTCGATCTGACGACCGCGCCCGTACGCGACGGCGACCAACTGGTCGGCGCCGTGATGACCTTCACCGACCGGCGGTCGTACGACGCCCTGGCCGACGAGAAGGCCGCCGCGGACGAGCAGCACGCGCAGGAGATCGAGCGGCTCTCCGAGGAGCATGCCTCCGATCTCACCGCGCTGCGGCAGCAGCACGTGGCCGAGTTGGAGGAGCTGCGCGAGCGGCACGCCGAGGAGCTGGCGTCCAACGAGGAGCGGTACGCCGCGCTCGGCGAGCGGGAGAAGGACCGCTACGAGGCGCTGTCCGGCCGGCACGAGCAACTGCTCACCCTGCTCTCCGGTTCCCTGCGCGGCCCCCTCGACGAGCTGCGCCGCGATCTTGCGGCCCTCGCCGCCGACAACGCCGGCCAGCTGTGGCCGGAGGCCAACCAGGTGCTCCACCACCTGTCCGCGGGCTACTCCCGCATCACCCAGCTGATCGACAACGTCCTCGGCTACCAGCGGCTGGACGCGGGCACGGACGACATCACCCGTACGAAGGTGATGCTCGACTCGGTCGTCGCCGCGGGCGTCGACGGTGCCGTCGAGCTGGTCGGGCCGGGCCGGGTGCAGTTCGCCGTGCACGCCCCGCCCATCGAGGCCGAGGTCGACCCACAGCGGCTGGCGACCGCGCTCGCGCACCTCGTGGCGGACGTCGCCGGGGTCGATGCCACCGGTAACAGGCCCGTGTCCGCCGGGGGTTACCAGGACAACACCGTGGTGGTGGCCGCCGCGCAGCGCGGCGAGGTGGTACGGATCGAGGTCCGCGGTCCGTACGCCGGGGGAGACCCGGTGCACCAGCCGATCGTGCGCGGGATCGTACGGGCCCACGGCGGCGTGCTGCAGACGCACGAGGTGCCGGGCATGAGCGGCAGCGCGTACGTGCTCGAAGTGCCCATCGGCGGGGGTGCGGGTGCCGTCCCGCCCCCGGCCCTGCCCGTGGTCGCCGCCGACCTGCCCGCCCCGGCCGAGCAGACCTCCGGTGGCGGGCGGCGGCGGGCCCGGCGGTCCTCCGTGGACGCCTTCCTGGAGAGCGAGGTCTCCGGCGAGTCCGGCGGCGGCACGGAGGCGCCCGCGCCGACCGGGCGGCGCAGGAGGCGCGCGGCCGATGCGTCGGCGCCGGTGCCAGTGCCGATGCCGGTGCCGGTGCCGGTGCCGGTGCCTGCGGAGGGCGCGGAGGTTTCCGGCGGCACCGGCCGGCGCCGCGGGCGGCCCGCCGAGGGCGCCGGGGACGGGGACCAGGGCGTGACCGAGGGCGCCGTCATGACGGCGGCCGAGCATGCGGCGGGCACCGCCGCCTCGGGTAGCGGCCTCGGTGGGACCGTGCCGCCGCAGGGCGTGCCCGGGCCCGCCGGCCGGCGCGGCGGCGGCGAACAGCCGCAGGCCGCGCTGCCGCCGGCCCTCCCGAGCGCGGGTGCCCCGAACGCGCCACAGGCCGGGCCTCTTCCGCTCGGCGCGGCTCCGGCCGGCCCCGTGCCCGCCGGTTCCGAGGCCGCCGGTCCCGGGACGACTGGGTCCGGAGTTGCCGGATCCGGGGCGGCCGAGGGTGGGCAGCCGACCGGGCGTCGGCGTCGTGCGCTGGCCGCTGCGGCGGAGCGCGCCGCGGCGCAGGAGGCGGGGGCCCGTACGGTGTTCGCCCTGCCGCCCGCCGAGGCGGACCGCTCGCCCGAGCCCGGTGCCGGGAACGGCGGCAACGGCGAAAAGGGGGGCAACGGAGGCGGGACCGGGCAGGCGCCCGTGTCGGCATCGGGGAACGTGCCGCCTCAGGCGCCGGGGCAGGCACCCGCTCAGGTACCGGCCGTGGTCGGGGCGCAGGGCACCGTTCCGGCCCAGGGGGCGATGCCGGTCCCCGCACAGATGCCGGTCCCCGCACAGGGGTCGATGCAGGTTCCGGGACAGCTACCGGTTCCGGCCCAGGGCCAGGCACCGGTTCCGGCTCAAGGGCAGATGCCGGTCCCCACGCCAGGGCAGGTATCGGTCCCCGCACCGGGACAGACGCCGGTCCCGGCTCAAGGACAGATGCCGGTCCCCACGCCGGGACAGGCACCGGTCCCCGCACCGGGACAGACGCCGGTTCCGGCTCAAGGGCAGATGCCGGTCCCCACGCCGAAGCAGGTATCGGTCCCCGCACCAGGACAGATGCCGGTGCCAGCCCAGGGACAGATGCCGGTCCCGGCTCAAGGACAGGCGCCGGTTCCGGTTTCGAGGCAGGCGCCCGTCGCCGGGCAGGCTCAGGGGTCCGGCGTCGGTGTGCCGGGGGACAACGGCCGGCACGACGCCGTACCGCACAACCAGGCCGAGGACCACACCCCGCCCCAGCCGCACCCGACCAGCGCGCCGACGGGTCGTCGGCGGCGGGCCGTGGCCCAGCCGGGGGAGCGTCCGGCGGCGCCGGGCACGCCCGCGCAAGGCACGCCCGCGCAGGGCGGGCCGGTCCAGGGCGGGCCGGTCCAGGGCGGGCCGGCCCAGGGCGTGCCCGCCCAGGCAGAGGGCACGGCACAACCGGGCATCGCGGCGCAGGCCGTACCCGGTCCGCAGGCCCTGCCGAGCGCGGCCGTGTCCGCGCAGGGCAGCGTCGGTCAGGGTGTGCAGTTCGCCCCGGGGCAGCCGATTCCGGCGCCGGGGCAGGCCGCACTAGCGCAGCCCGTGTCGCCGCCTGCGGCGCCGGGGCAGCAGTCCCCGGCGGGACAATCCCTACCGGGACAGCCGGGACAGCCGGGACAGCCGACGCCGCCGGGACAGCCTGTGCAGCCGGGTCTGTTGCCCGCCGCCCAGCCGTTGCCCGCGGAGACCGCGCCCGTCGCTCCGGCCGCGCTGCCCGCCGCCGAGGCGACCCCGGCCCAGCCCGCGCCCGGTGCCGACACTCCGGCGCCCGGCACCCCGCTCCCCCCGGAGCGGTCAGGTGCCGAACCGCGTGCGGCCCAGCCGCTGCCCGCCGAGGCGGCCGGCGCCCCCGTGGACCCGAACTCGACGCAGGGCCGGGCGATCAGCGTGCGCACGCTGGGGCAGGGTGTGCCGTTCACCAGACAGGCGGCCCAGGCGCAGCAGCCGACGGCCACGCCTCCCCCGCACGGTCCGAACGCCACCGGCCGGCGCCGCAAGCTGGGCACGCCGCCGGATCCGGCCGCGCGCCCGGAACAGCGCACCGAGCAGGGCGCCCGTCCGCACCCGCCGACCGAGCAGCCGCCCGCGCAGCCGTCGCTCGCCGGCCAGTCGCGGCTCGCCCCGGGCACCGAGGGCGCCGGACGCTCCTACGCCATCGGCGCCCCGGACGAGAACGCCGCCGAGGGACCCGAACCGCTCGACGGTCCCGGCGGCGCGGTCGAGGTCGCCGACCCGCCGCGCCCGCAGCCGATGGACGACGAACTGCCGCCCGAGCCGCTGGACAACCCCCGTCGGCTGCTGGTGTGGCCCGCCCCGGACGTCACGACCCAGCAGGCGCTGAGCGACCGCGGCTACCGTCCGGTGATCGTGCACTCGCGCGAGGAGGTCGACGCGCAGATCGCCGCCTTCCCGGCCGCGCTGTTCGTGGATCCGCTGACCGGGCCCATCACCCGTACCGCGTTGCAGGCGCTGCGGCAGGCCGCCGTGGCCGCGGAGGTGCCGGTCCTCGTCACGGCCGGGCTCGGGCAGGCGACGCGCGAGGCGGCGTACGGGGCCGACCCCGCCGTCCTGCTGAAGGCGCTCGCGCCGCGGGACAGCGAGCAGCATCCGCCGCGCGTACTGCTCATCGAGGAGCACGCGGAGATCGCGCTGGCGCTGACCTCGACGCTGGAGCGGCGCGGGATGCAGGTCGCGCGGGCCGCGAGCGACGCCGACGCGGTGACGCTGGCCGGGCAGCTGCGGCCGAACCTGGTCGTGATGGACCTGCTCCAGGTGCACCGCCGGCAGAGCGGGATCATCGACTGGCTGCGCGCGAACGGGCAGCTCAACCGCACCCCGCTCGTCGTCTACACCGCCGCCGTCGACCAGGCCGACCTGCCCCGGCTGGCCTCCGGCGAGACGGTGCTGTTCCTCGCGGAACGCTCCACCAGCACCGAGGTGCAGGCCCGCATCGTCGACCTGCTGGCCCGCATCGGCACCAACTAGGGCACAACTAGGGCGTGTTTCGAATGTCCCGTCTGTCCTCCGGGCGGACGACGCTACTTTCGAAACACGCCCCAGGCGCTCCGCGCGGCAGGCCGGAGCTGACGCGCTGTCATTCGTCTGCGGCGGCGTCGTGTCCGCTCGCGCGGTTCGGGTCGCTGGTGGGAACCGCCGCGGTCACAGGCGGGTGACGTCCAACTGACCGTCCGTGTACCGCCTGCGCAGCACTTTTTTATCGAACTTGCCCACGCTCGTCTTGGGCACCGCCTCGATCACCGTCCAGCGCTCCGGGAGCTGCCACTTGGCGATCCTGCCGTCCTCGGCGAGGAAGGCGCGCAGGGTCTCGAAGTCGGCGGTGGCGCCCTCCTTGAGGACCACCGTGGCCAGCGGGCGCTCGCCCCACTTGTCGTCCGGTACGGCCACCACGGCGGCCTCGGCGACATCCGGGTGGGACATCAGGGCGTTCTCCAGATCGACCGAGGAGATCCACTCGCCGCCGGACTTGATGACGTCCTTGGCCCGGTCGGTGAGGGTGAGGAAGCCATCCGGGCTGATGGTGCCGACGTCCCCCGTCTTCAGCCAGCCGTCCTCGCTGAACTTGTCGGCGGGGCGCAGGGGTTCGGCGTCGGGGCCGTCGTAGTACGCGCCCGCGATCCACGGCCCGCGCACCTCCAGTTCGCCCGCCGACTCGCCGTCCCAGGGCAGCCGTTCGCCGCCCGGCCCGGTGAGCCGGGCGGAGACACCGGCCGGGAAGCGGCCCTGGGTGAGCCGGTACGCGAACTCCTCGTCGGTGCCGACCGCGTGGGCCGGCGGCCGGGCCACCGTGCCGAGCGGCGAGGTCTCCGTCATGCCCCATGCATGGCACACCCGCATGCCGAGCCGGTCGAAGGCCGCCATCAGCGCGGGCGGACAGGCCGAGCCGCCGATGGTGACCTGGGTGAGGCGGGAGACGTCCCGGGGCTTGGCGGTCAGCTCGGCGAGCACGCCCTGCCAGATGGTCGGCACGGCGGCCGCGTGGGTCGGGCGCTCGGCCTCGATCATCTCGGCGAGCGGCGCGGGCTGCAGGAAGCGGTCCGGCATCAGCATGTTCACCCCCGTCATAAAGGTGGCATGCGGCAGGCCCCAGGCGTTCACATGGAACTGCGGGACCACGATGAGCGAGGTGTCCTGGTCGGTCAGGCCCATGGACTGGGCCATGTTCACCTGCATGGAGTGCAGGTAGATGGAACGGTGGCTGTAGACCACGCCCTTGGGGTCGCCGGTGGTGCCGGAGGTGTAGCACATGGCGGCGGCCTGACGTTCGTCAAGTTCCGGCCAGTCGTAGGTGGCCGGCTTGCCCGCGAGCAGTTCCTCGTACTCGTGCACCCGCGCCCGGGAGGCGGCCAGCGGGGAGCGGTCGCCGGGGCCGGAGACGACGATGTGCTCGACCGTGGTGAGGCCGGGCAGCAGCGGGGCGAGCAGCGGGATCAGCGAACCGTTGACGATGACCACCCGGTCGGCCGCGTGGTTGACGATCCAGGTCAGCTGCTCGGCGGGCAGCCGCAGGTTGAGCGTGTGCAGCACGGCCCCCATGGCGGGGATCGCGAAGTACGCCTCGACGTGCTCGGCGTTGTTCCACATCAGCGTCGCGACCCGGTCGTCGCCGCGCACCCCGAGGTCGTCGCGGAGGGCGTTCGCCAGCCGCGCCGCGCGGGCGCCCGCCTCGGCGAAGCTGCGCCGCTGCGGCTCGGCCCGCCCGGTCCAGGTGGTGATCTGGGACCGTCCGTGCACCTGTACTCCGTGCAGCAGGATGCGGGTGACGGTCAGCGGTACGTCCTGCATGGTGCTCAGCACGGCGTCCTCCCAGGGCGGCATCGCCTACGCGGCAGTAAGGGCTGGCCCGATTCTGCGCGCATACCGTGCGGTATGTCACTGGGGACGAGTGATCGATCACCGCGCGGGCCGTCCCGGTCCGCGCTGGACGAACCCCTACCGGACGAGCCCCAGCTCGGGATCCTCACGCAGCTTGCCGAGCGCCCGGGACACCGCGGACTTCACGGTGCCCACCGACACCCCGAGCACCTCGGCCGTCTGGGCCTCGCTCAGGTCCTCGTAGTACCGCAGGACGACCATCGCCCGCTGCCGGGCCGGCAGTTTGGTGATCGCCCGCCACATCGCGTCGTGCAGCGCCTGGCGCTCGGCCGGGTCGTCGTCGCCGGGCACGGGATCAGGCTCGGGCAGCTCGTCGCACACGAACTCGTCGACCTTGCGCTTGCGCCACTGCGAGGTCCGGGTGTTCAGCAGCGCCCGGCGCACATAGCCGTCGAGCGCCCGGTGGTCCTCGATCCGCTCCCACGCCACATAGGTCTTGGTGAGCGCGGTCTGCAGCAGGTCCTCCGCGTCGCTGGGGTTCGCGGTCAGCGAACGGGCGGTGCGCAGCAGGACCGGCTGCCGGTCCCTCACGTACGACGAGAACGATGGATACAGGGGAGTCCCCCCGTTCGAGCGCAGCCGGGAGTGGGGGAGGGTCTGCCTCGCCGCCGTGGCGGCGTCCGAAGCACTGGTGCAGACGGGTGTGGTCATGGCTCCCACGCTATGAGCGGGCCGGGTGAGGCGGATCGGCCGCAGGTCCCGAAGGAGAGTCCCCCTCAGGTTGTAGGGGTGGGGTTGGCTACACCTCCTGAAGGTGGAGCGGGGAACGACCCGTACTCCGGGATGACCCCTGCGGGGGCTCAGCCGTCCGCCGCCAGTACCAGGCCCGATGTAGGTACTCCGGTACCGGCCGTCACCAGGACTCGGCCGGCCCCCGGTATCTGGTTGGCGGCCGTGCCGCGCAGCTGGCGTACCCCTTCCGCGATGCCGTTCATCCCGTGGAGGTAGGCCTCGCCGAGCTGTCCCCCGTGCGTATTGAGCGGCAGCCGTTCCTCGGCCACGAAGGCCGCCGCCTCCCCTCTCGCGCAGAACCCGAACTCCTCCAGCTGCATCAGCACGAACGGAGTGAAGTGGTCGTACAGGATCCCCACGTCGATGTCGGCCGGGGCCAGCCCGGAGGTGCGCCACAGCCGCCGTGCCACCACGCCCGTCTCCGGCAGCCCGGTCAGGTCGTCGCGGTAGAACCCGGTCATCTGCTGCTGGGCGCGGCCGGCGCCCTGGGCGGCCGCCGCGATCACCGCAGGCCTCTGCGGCAGATCGCGCGCCCGCTGCACGGAGGTGACCACGAGCGCCTGCCCGCCGTCCGTCTCCTGGCAGCAGTCCAGCAGTCTGAGCGGCTCCACGATCCAGCGCGAGGCGGCGTGGTCGGCGAGCGTGATCGGGCGGCCGTGGAAGTACGCCGCCGGGTTGGTCGCCGCGTATCTGCGGTCCACCACGGCCACATGCCCGAACGCCTCGGGGGTCAGACCGTAAGCGTGCAGATAGCGCTGGGCCGCCATCGCCACCCAGGAGGCCGGGGTGAGCAGCCCGAACGGCAGCGCCCAGCCCAGCGCCACGCCCTCCGCCGACGGCTCCCGGTGCTGTACGCCCGAGCCGAATCTGCGTCCCGACCGCTCGTTGAACGCGCGGTAGCAGACCACCACCTCGGCCACGCCCGTCGCCACCGCGAGCGCCGCCTGCTGGACGGTGGCGCAGGCCGCCCCGCCGCCGTAGTGGACCCGGGAGAAGAAGGACAGCTCGCCCATCCCGCAGGCCTGGGCCAGGGTGATCTCCGGGCTGGTGTCCATCGTGAACGTCACCAGCCCGTCCACGTCGAGAGGGGTCAGCCCCGCGTCCTCCAGCGCCGCCCGGACCGCCTCCACCGCCAGCCGCAGCTCGCTGCGGCCCGAGTCCTTGGAGAACTCGGTGGCCCCGATGCCTACGACGGCGGCCCGCCCGCCGAGCCCGTCGCGGCCGCGCACGCTCATCACGCGCCCCCCGTCGGCACGGTGACCGTGACCGTCCCGGTCACATGCCGGCCGACGGCGTTGGCCCCGACCACGCGTACCGTCGCGGTGTCGCCGTCCATCTGCTCGACCTTGCCCGTCAACACCATGGTGTCCCCGGGGTGGTTGGGCGCCCCGAGCCGGATGGCGACCCTGCGCAGCACGGCCCCCGGGCCGAAGTGGTCCGTGATGTATCTGCCGACCAGGCCGTTCGTCGTCAGGATGTTCATGAAGATGTCCGGCGAGCCCTTCTGCCGGGCCAGCTCCGCGTCGTGGTGCACGTCCTGGTAGTCCCGTGACGCGATCGCACCGGACACGATCAGTGTGCGGGTGATCGGGATCTCCAGCGGCGGCAGTTCCACGCCGGCCGTCAGCGCCGTCCCGTCCGCCGTCACCGCCATGACTCACTCCCCACTCGCGATCAACTCCCCCAGTTCCTGGAGCACTTCGCTCCCGCATCCCAGATAGGCGTCCAGCTGCCGTCCCCACAGGAAGTGCCGGTGCACCGGGTGGTCGAGGTCGGCCCCCGTGCCGCCGTGCAGATGCTGGCCCGTGTGGACGACGCGCTGCCCCGCCTCGGACGCCCACCAGGCGGCGGTCAGCGCATGGCCGGCGTACGGCAGTCCGGCGTCGCGCCGCCAGGCCGCCTCGTACGCCGTCACCCGTATCGCCTCGGTGTCCATATGGGCGTCGGCGGCCCTCAGTTGGACGGCCTGCCGGGTGGCGAGCGGCCGGCCGAACTGCTCCCGGGCGTTCGAATGCGCCACGGCCCGGGCGAGCGACCCCGCGCAGACGCCGGCCTGAAGACCGGCGAAGGCGGTGCGGGCGGTGGCGAGGACATCGTCATAGGCACCGGTGTCCCGGGGTGACGTGCCGGTGCCCAGGCGCTCCGCGGGGGCGTGGTCCAGGGTGAGGCGGCCGGCCGACCAGGGGGCGGTCAGGTCGATCGGTGTGATCGTCGCGCCTGAGGCGAGGGGCGTCAGCCACAGCCGTCGCCGGTCGTCGGCGACGAGGACGTGGGTGGCGTCCCGCAGCCACGGGACGGCGGGCACCGTGCCGGTCAGCTCAGCCGGGGCCGGGCCCGTCGCGGCCTCGGGCCCGCCCGGCGGCCAGGCCCGGACGCCGCCCTGTGCCGGAAACGCCCCGGTGACCACCAGTGAGCCGTCCCGGAGTCCGGGCAGCAGCCGGTCCCGCTGGTCCGGGGTGCCGTGCGCGGTGATCGCCAGGAGCCCGAAGACGCAGGTGGCCGCGTAGGGCACCTGGGCCGTGGTGCGGCCCTGTTCCTCCAGGAGCAGGACCAGGCCGAGCAAGCCGAGGTCCTCCACCGCGCCCACCAGCCCGGCACCGGTGAGGGCCTTCCACAGTTCCGGGTCGCTGCCGGTGCCGGCGGCCGTGAGCCGTTCGTGCGTGGCCAGGTCGGCGAAGATCCGCGCGGCCAGGTCGCGGGCCGCGGTCTGGTCCTCCGTGGGCGTGAAGTCCATCTCAGGCTCCGTCCCCGGTGACCCGGAAGACCGGCAGGACCAGCGGTTCCTCGTCCGCCCCCTGGTACCGGCGGAACTCCAGACGCACCGGCAGGCCGATCCGCACCGTGTCGTACGGCGCTCCCACGACGTTGCTCACGATCCGCACGCCCTCGGCCAGTTCGATCAGGCCGACCGCGTAGGGAGGGTCGAACGCGGGGAAGGGCGGATGGTGCATCACGACGTACGAGTGGACGGTGCCCTCGCCGCTCGCCTCGACCGTGTCCCAGTCCAGGCTGCCGCACGCGTTGCAGCCCGGCAGCCAGGGGTGACGCAGGGTGCCGCAGCCGGTGCAGCGCTGGATGAGCAGCCGGTGCCGGGCCACGCCCGCCCAGAAGCCGGCGTTGTCCCGGTTGACCACCGGGCGTGGACGCCCCGGCCTCGGTTTGCGGCGGGCGGCGGGGGCGTACTTGAGGATGCGGAAGCGGTGCGTGCCCACCAGGTCCGCGCCCCTGCGGACGTCCGTGCGGGTCGTGATGAAGTACCCCGTGCCGAGCCTGGTCGTCTTGCGCGGCGACACCGACTCGATCACCGCGTCGAAGGTGACCTCGTCCCCCGGGCGCAGGGGCCGCAGATACTCCTGTTCGCAGTCGGTGGCGACCACCGAGGTGCAGCCCGCCTCGTCGAGCAGGGTGAGCAGTTCGTCGTACGCGTCCGTGCGCCCCTCGTGTCCGGACAGGCCGCCCATCGTCCACACCTGGAGCATCGTGGGGGGAGCCATGGCGTCCGGGCCCTCGTACGCCGCATTGGTGTCGCCCATCGCCTCGCACCAGTGCCGGATCATCGGCGCGTTGACCGGGTCCTTGCCCGCGCGGGCGACGGCGGCGGCCCGCCCCTCGTACGCCCTGAGCCGGCCCCACAGCTCATCCGGGGCGCCCGCACCCGTCACCGTCCCAGCCCCCACGCCCACTACGGCCCCCGCGCCTGCCACAGCTTTCCCCCCGGCACCCGCACCCGCACCCACACCAGCACCGGCACCCGCACCCGCACCCGCACCCGCACCCGCACCCGCACCCGCCACGATCGCCGTCGCCGCGGCCTCCGTCTCTTCCCGCAGCGCCTCCCCCTCCGCGCCCGTCACCGCGGCCCCCTCGTCATCCCGAGCCGCATCGTCGCGACGATCTCCCGCTGCACCTCGCTCACCCCGCCCCCGAACGTGTTGATCTGCGCCGCCCTGTTCAGCCTTTCGAGCTCGCCGTCCGCGAAGGCACCCGGCGACCCCGCTCGCACCGTCCCCGCCAGCCCGTCCGTCCCGATCGCGTGCTGGCATATTCGATAGACCGCGACCGCCGATTCGGTTCCCGCCACTTTCACGCCGCCTGCGTCTCCCGGCGCGAGCCGACCCGCCCCCACATCGCCCACCAAACGCCAGTTCAGCAGGCGTGTCGCGGCCAGCCGGGCATGCGCCTCGGCAAGCTGCGCACGCACCCACGGCTCGTCAATCCGACGCCTTCCGGTCACTGGATCGGGGGTACGGACGGCGGTGAGCGCGGCGGCGTAGAAGTCCTCGGCCTGCATGCCGATCGCGGCGAGGGCGACCCGCTCGTGGTTGAGCTGGTCGGTGATGAGCGACCAGCCCCCGTTCTCGGCCCCGACGAGGTGGCCGGCCGGGACGCGCACCCCGTCGTAGTAGGTGGCGGTCGTGGTCTGCCCGCCCACCGTCTCGATCGGCGTCCACGAGAAACCCCGCGCGTCGGTGGGGACGAGGAGGATCGAGATGCCGCGGTGCCGGGGCGCCTCGGGATCGGTGCGGCAGGCCAGCCAGATCCAGTCCGCGTGCTGGGCGCCCGACGTGAACATCTTCTGCCCGTCGATCCGCCATCCCTCGCCCTCCCGCACGGCCCGCGTGCGCAGTGACGCCAGGTCGGTGCCGGCGGACGGCTCGCTGTAGCCGATCGCGAAGGTCAGCTCCCCGCTGAGGATCCGGGGCAGAAAGCGGGCCTTGTGCTCCTCGCTGCCGTGCTTCATGAGCGTGGGCCCGACGGTGTTCAGGGTGACCATCGAGACGGGGGCGCCGGCCCGGTACGCCTCGTCGAAGAACACGAACTGTTCGTCGGCGCCGCGGCCCTGGCCGCCGTACTCGACGGGCCAGCCGAGCCCGAGCCAGCCGTCGGCGCCGATGCGGCGCAGCAGCGCGCGCCGTTCGCGCGGGCCGACGGGCGCCGTCGGCAGCAGGGCCCGGAAGTAGGCACGGAGTTCGGTGCGCAGCCGCTGCTGGCGTTCGGTGGGGGCGAGGTGCACGGCGGGGGAACCTCCCGGCCCGGTACGGGACCCGTACGGGCCGGGTCCGAGCCCGTACGGACGACAGTTTCTGACTGTCCGTCAGATAGCGTCCGGTGTCAAGGTCGCCACAGGACAGCGGAGAACGCCTGCGCGGCGGCACCGAAGTACCGCCGCGCAGACGTGTTGCGACCCCGAAAGCACACCCCCCACGGGAAGTCAGTCGCGGCTCACCACAGGCGGGTGAAGTGGATGTTGATGTTCTTGTTCCCCTGCTGGATGGTGGTGAACGCGGAGCCCCTGACCTGAGCGGTGTTGCTCTGGTTCGAGGCGCCGTAGCCGACCGCGCTCTGCTGCGTGGTGGACGAATTGCCGGTGTTGTTGCGGCCGACCCCACTGCCGACGACGCTCGCCACGCCGGCGTTCGATCCGTCGTCCGCGATGGCACCGTTGTCCGCACTCGCGACGCCGGTGAGAAGGACGGCTGCGAGCGGGAGCGCGGAGACGGCGGCGAGAACGCGGGCGGTACGGATGCTTGCCATGTTGTTCCTCCAGGACGATGCCCATCGGCCGACCGGCCGGGAGCGCGGGAATTCATGAAGTACAGCTGCTGCCAAGGAAGTTGGCCGACCTCCCGGGCGGTTGAGCACGACGTCGCGAATCCAGAGTTGCCCACCTCATCCCTGGCGAACCGCCCCACAGGCCCCAATTCGCACTCAAGCGTGAGGACAAGTCGATAAACCCCTTTCGCCATCTTTGGTGATCTCATGGCGCCATCGCATCCAGTACGGACTTCTCGGACCCAAGCGACACAAGCGATGAACCGTTTCGGCATATTTCTGGCCAACCCGCCCGGACCGGCGTGTCGCCGCGGCACCCTCTTCCCTTTTTCGAACGCGTGTACGAACATGGATCCATGGCCACCACCGACCGGCAGGCCACGACGCTGGCCCTCGCGCACGCCCTGTCAGCCGCCGAACGCGGACTGGCCGTCATCCCCCTGTCCCGGACGAAACTCCCGGCCCTGCGCTCCCCGCACCGCGACCACCCCGGCCCCGCCCCCTGCCACGGCGAGTGCGGCCGCCTCGGCCACGGCGTGTACGACGCCTCGACCGATCCGGCCCGCATCCGCGAACTGTTCGCCGCCGCCCCCTGGGCCACCGGTTACGGCATCGCCTGCGGACTGCCCCCGCACCACCTCATAGGCGTCGACCTCGACACCAAGTCCGGCACGGACTCCTCGGCCGCCCTGCGTGAAATCGCCCTGCGCCATCTGTTCACGATCCCGGAGACCGTCGTCGTGATCACGCCGAGCGGCGGCCGTCATGTCTGGCTGACCGGCCCGCCGGACGTCGTCGTCCCCAACTCCGCCGGCCGGCTCGCCCCCGGGATCGACATCCGGGGCGCCGGCGGCTATCTCGTCGGCCCCGGCTCCCGCACCGACCACGGTGTCTACGCCCCCGCGCCCGGCACCGCACAGCTGGCCCCCGCGCCCTGCCCGCCCGCCCTGCTGCGCCTGCTCCTGCCGCCGCCCCGCGCACCCCATCCGGCGCCCCCGGGGTCCGGCGACCACGGCAGGGGGCTGGTCCAGTTCGTCCTCGCGGCCCACGAGGGCCAGCGCAACACCCGCCTGTTCTGGGCCGCCTGCCGCGCCTACGAGAACGGCATCGGGCCCGCCCTCGTCGCCCCGCTGGTCGAGGCGGCCCTCTGTACCGGGCTCTCGGAGCGCGAGGCGCGGGCGACGATCGCGTCGGCGGCACGAATGACGGAACACCGGCCCTGAACGGCCGGCCCCACAGCTGCACGAGCGGCAAAGGGCGCTCTCGCCGAACCGGCGCGACGGCTGTCTGTACGCACGTGAGTCGGCTCCACGGTACGGACGAGTTTGGGCACCACCCTCGAACCGGCAGTCGAAGGTTCGCCCTCGCCCGAGACGGCCTCTTCTCGCAGGCCACGCCCCTGCTTCAACCCACAACCGGGCTCACCGTCGAACGACTGTCGGAGCCAGAAGAACTCGGTGCGCTGGTACCCGAAAGCCTTGCTGCAGACACGACGGCGGACGCGGGCTGTCCGGCGCCGGTTTGCGGGGCTCTTCCACCGTACGTGTGCCCAGCCGCGTCACCGGGTTCGGGGCGCCTGCCGCACATCGCGGGCCCATCGAGGACTCAAGCATGCGGGATATACCGTCAGCCGGTATATGCTGCTCGCGTGACCGACCAACCACTGAGGGAGCCGACGCTCCTGATCCTGACCGCACTCGCCGATGCGCCCCGCCATGGGTACGGCCTGATGCAGGAGGTCGAGAAGATCTCCCAAGGCCGGGTCCGACCACGGGCCGGCACCCTCTACGGCGCCCTGGACCGCCTCCTGAAGGAGGAACTCGTCCGCATCGAGAAGGAAGAGGTCGTGGACAGCCGCATGCGCCGCACCTACGCGCTCACCGAGAAGGGCACGCAGCGTCTCGCCACGGAGGCCGCACGCCTGCGTTGCACAGCCGACGAAGCCGCACGCCGTCTCGGCATGACCTTCCCCCAGCCGGGCGGAGCCACATCATGAGCGCAGCGCCACAGGACTGGACGACGCGCCTGTATCCGACCGCCCGCCGCCACGAGTTCGCCGATGAGGTCAGCACCGCCATCGCCCAGGTCAAGGCCGAGCGCGGACGGTGGGCGGGAACACTGGAGCGGGCCGCCGTCGTCGGCCACGCCCTGCGACTGCGCACCCGCCTCGACTCGGCCCGGCCGGGGGGCCGGCTCCTGGCGGCCGCGGCACCCGCGGTGATCGCCGTCAGCGCCGCCCTGTCCGCGTCCCTGCTCGTCGTGTGGCAACTGCCCCCACTGCCCTGGGACGGCGAACCCGGTTACACCCCCGCCGCCTACGCCCCCTGGATCGCCGTGCTGGCCTGCGCACTCGCCGGCCGCTGGACAGCCGCCCGGATCAGCGCCGGCCTCGCCCTCCTGGGCGCCCTCGGGTCCCTGCCGCTGGTCCACTGGACCGGCGGGGCCGACGGACTCGCCCAGAACCGCAACGCCCTCATCGGCCTGGCCCTGGCCGCGCTCTTCGTACTCGCCGTGCCCCCCGACCTTCCGCCGGTCGGCCCGCGGGCGCGGCGCACCATGGCCCTGTCCGCTCTCGCCATGGGCGTACCGATGGTGGCCGGGTCGATCACCGTGTTCCAGACCCTGGCCGGCCCCGACAAGTTCGTCGACGCCCGCGCCGACCCGTTCCACCTGCTGTTCTTCTTCACCCCCCTGGTCTTCGCCATTCCCCTGGCGCTCGCGGTCGCCCGCTCGCGCTACGCCCTCGCGCTGGTGGCCCTGCTGCTGGGCGCCGCGGTGCTCGGGGCCACCCCGACGATCGCGCCGGTGAGCGAGATTCCTTACGGCACCGGAGGGTTGTGGGCGCAGGCGTCGTTCGCGGCCGGCCTGATCGCCCTGATCGCGTACTGCGTCCGAGTCGTACGGGAGCGCCGGCGAGGCAACCCGGTCCCCGCTCCTGACGGAACGCGCTGACCACGAACCGGCCCGTTCGCCGGGCCCCACAGAAACAGGAACCCGGCGAACAGGCACGGCGACAAAGCCTCCGCCGGGGGTCAGCCTGCACCAGCACGCAGGGGCCACCGCTCGCGACGACGGGGCCGTAGTGGCAGTCCCCGAGGAGGAAGCCGTAGTGGCTGTCCCCGAGGAGGAAGCCGACCGCCGGGACCTCTGCCCGTAGCCATCGCCATGCCCCTTCGCGCCCCACGGGCCGGTGAACAACGGGGAATCACGAACAGCCGCAGGACATCGAGCACAAGAACGGCCCCCGACCGAGTCACCCGGTCAGGGGCCGTTTGCGCTGTTCTCAACGCGGAGGCGGTGGGATTTGAACCCACGGTGACATCGCTGCCACGACGGTTTTCAAGACCGTTCCCTTCGGCCGCTCGGGCACGCCTCCCCGCGCTGCGCGGTGGGCAGCGCGGGGACAAGACTAACCGGTCGGCACGCGCGCGTGGAGGTCAGCTGTCGCCCTCGCGGGAGCCGAGGGCCAGTTGGACCGTGTGCTCCTGACCGCCCCGCTCGTAGGTGATGGTGACCTTGTCGCCGGGCTTGTGGGTCCAGATCTCGCCGATCAGGGTCGGGCCGCTGTCGATCACCGTGTCGTCCAGCTTGGTGATGACGTCGCCCGGCTTGAGCCCCGCCTTGGCAGCGGGACCGCCCGACTCCACCGCCGCGGAGCCGGCGGTGGGCTGGTCGGTGATCTTCGCGCCGTCCGTGGTGTCCTCCAGGGAGACGGACGCGCCGATCTTCGCGTAGACCGGCTGGCCGGTCTTGATCAGCTGCTGGGCGACGTACTTGGCCTGGTTGATCGGGATGGCGAAGCCGAGGCCGATCGAGCCGGACTGGCCGGAGCCGCCGAGTCCGCCGCTGCTGCTGGACTGGATCGCGGAGTTGATGCCGATGACCGCGCCACCGGCGTCCAGCAGCGGGCCGCCGGAGTTGCCCGGGTTGATGGACGCGTCGGTCTGCAGGGCGCTCATGTACGACGCCTTGCTGCTGGCGCTGCCGTCGCTGGAGGCGACCGGCCGGTTCTTGGCGCTGATGATGCCGGTCGTCACCGTGTTGGACAGCCCGAAGGGGGCGCCGATCGCGATCGTCTCGTCGCCGACGGCCACCTTGTCGGAGTCGCCGAGAGCGAGCGGCTTGAGGTCGGAGGGGGCGTTCTTCAGCTTGATGACGGCGACGTCGTAGCCCTGGGCGTGGCCAACGACCTCGGCGTCGTACTTCTTCCCGCTCGGGAACGTGGCGGTCAGTTTGCCGCCGCTGACGGCGTCCGCCACCACGTGGTTGTTGGTGACGATGTGGCCCTGGGTGTCGAAGACGAACCCGGTGCCGGTGCCGCCCTGGCCGCTGGTGCCCTCCGCCTCGATGGTGACCGTGCTGGGCAGCGCCTTGGCCGCGACGCCCGCGATCGTGCCCGGGGAGCGCTTGACCTGCGAGGCGCTGCCGCTGTCGGTGGCCGAGACGGTGGTGGAGCCGCTGTCGTCGTTGTTCTTGGCCAGGGTGTAGCCCAGCCCGCCGCCGAGTCCGCCCGCGACCAGCGCGGCCGCGAGGACCGCGGCGACGAGTCCACCGCGTCCGTTACGCGGCTTGGGCGCCGGCTGCTGCCACGACGAGCCCCAGCCGGAGCCCGCGCCCGCGCCGCCGTCCCCGTAGGAGGGCGTGGCGGGGGGCGGGGGCGGCCAGGAGCCGTCCGGGGCGGGCCCGGGGGCCGACGCGCCGTCGGACGGACCCGCCGAGGCGTACGCGGCCGGTGCCCCGCCATGCTCCGGCACACCGGGGGCGCCCTGGGGCACCGACGGGATCGGAGCCGTCGGCGCGTTCCCCGCGGGCGGGGCTGCCTGCGGGAAAGCAGCGGGAGATGCCACCGGCACGGGGGGTGCGGACGGGGCCGGGGGTACCGTGGTGCCCTCGTTCTCGGTGCTCACAGCTCTTCTCCTCGATCCACGGCTGTTGTACTCGGTCGCACTCGGTCACGCGCATTCATGATTGTTCACGGTCCGGCGCGATACAGCTGTGCATGTGCTCTTGTCTGACGTCAGCTTTTCCCATGGGCCGTCAGAGCACCATAAGCGGTGGCTGTGGGTCCGAAGCCACCCTTTATATAGGTCTTTTCTGACAAAATTTCCATTCTGGAGCGAAGTCGGCGCCGCCGTTCGCTTCACGTACGCGCCCATGCCTCCGCGCGTACCCCCACACGATGGGACCATGACGCGGTGACCCACGCACCACAGCACCACATCCAGGTCGTCGCCCACCGAGGGGCCTCCGAGGACGCCCCCGAGCACACTCTCGCCGCCTACAAGAAGGCGATCGAGGACGGTGCGGACGCCCTTGAGTGCGACGTCCGGATGACCGCGGACGGCCACCTCGTCTGCGTCCACGACCGGCGCGTCAACCGTACGTCCAACGGGCGCGGGGCGGTGTCGGCCCTGGAGCTGGCCGACCTGTCCGCCCTGGACTTCGGCTCCCGCAGGACCCGCGAGATCTGGCGCGGACGGGACGAGGAGCCCGACTGGGAGGTCCGCCCTGAGGATCGCGCGGACACCTCCGTGCTCACCCTGGAACGGCTGCTCGAACTGGTCACGGATGCCGGACGACGGGTGGAGCTGGCCGTCGAGACCAAGCACCCCACGCGCTGGGCCGGACAGGTGGAGGAACGGCTGCTGCTGCTCCTGAAGCGGTTCGGGCTCGACGCCCCGGCTGCCGCCGAGCAGGCGCAGGTGCGGGTCATGAGCTTCTCGGCGCGCTCGCTGCACCGGGTGCGGGCAGCCTCGCCGACGCTGCCGACGGTCTACCTGATGCAGTTCGTCTCGCCCCGGCTGCGCGACGGGCGGCTGCCCGCCGGCGTCCGGATCGCGGGCCCCTCGATCCGCATCGTGCGCAACCACCCGGCGTACATCGAGCGGCTGAAGCGGGCCGGTCACCAGGTGCACGTGTGGACCGTGAACGAGCCCGAGGACGTGGACCTCTGCGTCGAGTTGGGCGTCGACGCCATCATCACCAACCGGCCCCGCGCGGTGCTGCGCCGGCTCGGCCGGTGACACCCTCCGGCACCGGGCGAGCGTCTGTGACGAGAAGAGTCTGGTAAGAACCGGTTCACGCCCCTTGACCCCGTCCGCCCGCCTGAAGGATCCTCCCTGCTCGGCCACAGCATCGAAATCAAGCCACACCCTGACGTCTCCGTCACGGGGAGTGCTCCGGCGCGTTCCATCCGTATTCGATCGTTGCGAATGCGTCGCCGGCCGCGGATTGGCCGGTTTCCGGCACAGGCCGGTGGGGCATCCACACCGTGGCGTGGGGCGAAGGAGGTCTCGGGGGTGGCGTTGGTGGTGGCACAGGAAGTGCCCACGTCGTCGAGCATGGCCGTTCCCCATGGCCCTGCGGGCGTGGGGAAAGCAAGACACCGGATGCGCGAGCAACTGCACAGCGGTGGCGTATCAGAATCGGTCATCGACGATGCCGTACTGATCCTTTCCGAACTTTTGAGCAATGCCTGCAAACACGGGCGACCACTGGGTGACGCGTTGGCCGGGGACGGGGACGTCCGGGCCGCGTGGCGCGTGGACCCGCGCGGCCGGCTCATCGTCGAGGTCACGGACGGCGGCGGTCCGACCCGCCCGGCTCCGGCCACCCCGTCGGTCACCGCGCACGGCGGTCGTGGGCTCAACATCATCACGGCACTGGCCGCCGACTGGGGCGTACGGGACGACACCCGGGGCGAGGTCACCGTGTGGGTCGTCGTCCACGCGGACGTACACGATCCGGACGCGGGGCACCGCCGGGACGGCTTCGCCGCGCGGGTCGCGGCACCGGCCGTCTCCGCACTCCCCGAATTCGGCCTGGCGGACGCCTTCGAAGACGTGGACTGAACTCCGGGCCCGCCGGTTCGTTCACCCGCGGTCGCTTCGTTCACCTGGGGTCGATTCGTTCACCTGCGGTCGATTCGCAAACCGCGGGCGCGCGAACCGTCGGTTTCCCCGGCCGGGCATGTGAAGGCAGCGGGTTCGCGAGCCGCGAGTTTCCCAAGCCGTGGGCGCGCAGGCCGCAGGTCTTCGGGCCGTGGATCCCCAGGTCGTGCGTTCGCGAACCGTTCGCCTTCGCGGACGGTGGGGTGCCGGGTCGCAGGTGTCCGGGGCATGGGTGCTCAGGCGACGGCCCCACTCCGTGGGCGCCCGGGCCGCAGGTCCCCCAGGCCGTGGGTTCGCAAACCGTTGGCGCTCCGGGCGGCGCTTCCCAGGTCACAGGGGTCCGCGGCGTGGATTCTCGGGCGGCGGCCCCAGACCGCGGGTCCCCAGGCCACGGGTTCCCGGGCCATGGGGTCCCCAGCTCGTGGGTTCGCGAACCGTCGGGCTTCCCGGGTCGCAGGATTCCTGGGCGTGGGTCCCCGGGCGGCAGGGACCGGACCGTAGGCCCCCGAGGTCCCACCGGGGTCCCCGAGGCCCCTCCCGGAGTTCCCAGCCGTGGGTCCCCGAGGTCCCACCGGGGTTCCCCGGCCGCGGGCCCCCAAGGTCCTCCCGAGGTTCCCGAGACGGACCTCCCGGGATTCCCCAGCCATGGGATTGCCGGGCTGTGCGTTGCCGGTTTTCGGGGTCGTCGTTCGTTCGCAGGTTGCCGGCGGGAGCCGTTGCGCCGGCCGGGTCGCCGCGTTGTCCACAGGTCCCGGTCGGTCGCGGCGCGAACGGCTAGGCTCCGCCCGTACGAGATGAGCCGTAACCGGGAGACACCCACCATGGCCAAAAAGCGACCCCAGACGAAGGCCAAGCGCCCGCAGACCCCGGGCGGAGTCGGCGCCGCAGGCGCTGACGGTCATGTTCCGGTTGTCGGCGCCCGCGAGCCCTGCCCCTGCGGCAGCGGCCGCCGCTACAAGGCGTGCCACGGCCGGGCCGCCGCGCACGCCGCGACCGAGCTGGTGCACCGTCCCTTCGAGGGCCTGCCCGGCGAGTGCGACTGGGTGGCGATGCGCGAACTGGTGCCCGCGGCCACCGTCGAACTGCCCCTGAAGGACGGCCTGCCCGAAGGCGTCCCGTCGGTCACGCTGGCCACGGTGCTGCCGATGGCCTGGCCGGCCCTGCGCCGCGACGACGGCTCGGTGCTGCTCGGCCTGCAGAACGACACGGCGTCCGGCGACATCAGCCGCGACCTCGCCGACACCCTCCAGCAGGCCCTCTCCGCCGAGCCGGGCACGCCCGTCCAGGGCCGCCGCGCTCCGGCCGAGGGGCCGCGGCTGCAGGATCTCCTCGACCCCGAGGGCGCGTTCGAGCCAGTTGTGCACAGCGGCTTCGAGTTCTGGGTCCCGGACCCGGAGAACACCGCTGCGGACGTGGCCGCCTCCCTGGAGCGGGCCAACGCCGCGGCCGTGCCCACGGTGAGGTTGTCCGGCGTGGACGCGGCGTACTGGTGCCAGACCCCGGAGAAGAACCACCTGCGCTGGGTCATGCCGCACCCGGAGGAGCGTCTTCTGGACGCCCTCGCCCGGCTGCACGCGGCGGGCCGTTCAAGCCTCGGCGAGGGCACCCGCCTGGTCGGTTCCTTCCGCGCTCACGGGCTCACCGTGCCGGTCTGGGACCTGCCGAGCACCGTCTCGGCCGAGGACGTGGAGAAGCCGGCCGCCGAGTTCACCGAGCGGCTCGCCGCCGCGCTGGCCACCGACGCACCGCTCACCGCCGACGAGCGTCGCGCGCGCGGGGGCCTGACCAACCGGCAGGTCACCCTCAGCTGAGGCCGGGTGCCACCCCGGTGTGCGGCCGGCCGCACGCCGGTTCGCCACGTCGGGTGACTCCTGTCACAACTCCCCGTCGGGACAGGGAAATCGGTGTCCGAATAGGCAAGACCGAATTTGCGAACCGCCGATCTCTTGTTACCGTTCCAGTAGCCCGGTTGCTGGTGCATCCCCCGTCGCCAGCAACCGGGCCTTTCCATGTCCTGCCGCGCGGTCGCAGCGCAGCCGTTCGTCAACTGCCCTCAGAGGGGCCGGAGTTGCTGCCCGACCTGAGCAGCAGCGGCCCCTGGCCCCTGCGCTCCGAGAACTCGGTGACCGCGGTGTATCCGTCCAGCGCGCCCCGGGTGCGCTCCCGCGGTGTCTCGCAGGTGTCGGGCACGTCGTCGGCACCCACCGAGCAGTGCATCCGCACGGTGCGGTCGCCGGGCCCCATCAGGCTCAGCACGGAGTCCAGCGCGGCTCCGGTGGCGTTGCGGTAGTAGGTACGGGCCCAGGTGTCCGCACCCTGGGTCAGGACACAGGTCTGCGCCTCGATGCCGTCGGGGGAGGAGAGTTCCGGGCCGCAGCGGGCGGCCGTGGCCAGGCCCAGACCGAGCAACGCCGGAGCCGGGCCGGGCGTGGCGGGTGAGTTCTTCTCGTCGTCACGCGCGTCGCCCGGTGCACGGCCGTACGAGGACTCGTACGGCGAAGCGTGGGCGGCCTCCTGCGGGGAACGGCGTACGGCCGCTCCGCCTGTGTCACCGACGGGGCCCGCGGAGGCCACGGCCAGCGGCAGCGCCAGCGCGCATGCCGCGATGCCCGCCAGGGCGAGCAGACGAACGTTCATGGGCGGACGATAACGAGCGGGCGCGAGCGCCGAGTGCCGCGCGCGCCCGACACCCCTACAACTCGGGCGCGCTCACACCCGTACGAGTGAGCGCGTCGACCACGGCATCCACCACGGCCTCCACGTCGGGTACCCAGGGCGCGGCCGAGCCGGGCAGCGGGGCGCGCTCCCAGCGGATGGCGCCCTGGCCGGTCTCGGACGGGGGCAGGGCGAGGTAGCCGCCGTCGCCGTGGAAGCGGAGCGAGCCGGGGACGAAGTCCTTGGCGTAGAGCAGTTCGCCCAGTTGCTCCATGGAGTAGGGCTGCACGAGCAGTGCCCATCGGGTGGGCGCGGCGATCACCGGGCCGAGCCGCATGCCGCAGCGGTCGAGGGCGTCGAGGGCGCGGGCCGCCGCCAGGGCCGGCAGGCTGACCGCGCAGGGCGCCTTGCCTCCGGTGGCGAGGACGATGGGCGCGCCCGGCCGGTTGGTCCACCACCAGCGCACCATGCGCGCGTCGGTGGTGGCCGTAAGGAGTCCTGGGTCGAAGGGGTGCGCACCGGGCACCGTGCACCCCGGGTCGGGGCACGCGCAGCGGGCCCGGCCCTGCGGGTCCGGTGCCACGCCCGGGAGCACCGGCCACTGCCATTCCGTCGCGAAGGTCAGGGCCGCGCTGAGCAGATCAGGCCCCCCGCCGTTCCGCCTGGACAGGAGCCTGCGTCGCCTTCCGAGGATCTCGCGCATGAGCGCTCGTTCCTTTCCGTTGCACCGCTGGCAACACCGTGGGCCACATCACACCATGTGTCGATCACTTCACTGTGCGTACGTGTTGGCGCATCACACCCCTGTTCCGGACAAGGGGATCCCAAGGGGTCGAGCGTTGGCCGTTTCCGCGTCCCTACTGCGTCTGTCAACAACACGGCCGCGGCGTGAGGGTGGCGAAGTCTGACGCTTTGCCGTCACGCGTATTTCTCTTCGCCTCCGCCACGGGAGGATGGGGCACGGTCGTCGGTGGTTAAGACGCCCGGGTCCGTCGCCAGGTTCCGGGTGACCCCCAACCACCCCTGGCCTTCTCCGAGTACGTACCCATCACGACCGCTGTGACGCTCCGTGGAGCAAGGCCAGTCGACCGCAATGAACCGATACCCGAGGCAGTTTTGAGCCAACTTTGCCGTAACGCAAGGGGTCCGGCGAAAACCCGCAACAGACCCATGGACACCAGGAATCCCAGCAGGACAATGCTGGACATCCCCTTACGAGTGCGTGTACATGTGGAGACATTGCCAGCGGCGCAGAATGACATGGGGGTTTGCGATGCTATGGAGCAATACGCACCGGTCTGAAGGCCGGACGCCATGAACGCCCCGCACCCTCCGAAAGTGGCCGGAATCGATTCAACACTGCCCACGCCCGCACACACTGTCGCGCCAGTCACCACCGCCCCGGGCACACCGCCCGTGACGAAGACCTCCGTCCCCCACGCCCCGCCGCCCGGCGCCCTCCTCCAGGACCGGCTGGCCGGCTGGGTCTCCGACCTCACGACGCTTCACGAACTCACCGAACGCCTCGCCCGCACGGCCTCGCTCGACCCCGCACTCCAGGAACTGCTGCGCGCCGGAGCCGCCCTCGTGGGCGCCCGGCGCGGTCTCGTCGTACTGGAACCGGACGACGGCCGCGGCCTCGGCAGGACGGTCGGCCTGGGCCTCGCTCGGTCCGATCTCGGCCACATGGAGACCGTGCCGCGCGGCGCCCTGCCCTACGGCGGGCTCCTCGACACGGCGGCCGGACTGCCCGGCGGCGCCGGTGAGATCGTCCACCCCGACCTGTTCGCCGAGGACGGTCTCGACCCCCGCCACCGCGAGGTGGCCGCACGCCTCGGCTACGCCGCCAGCTACGCCCTGCCCCTGTCCACCGCGGCCGCCGGCCGTCTGGGCGCGGCCGTCTGGTTCTACGACGAACCCGCCGAGCCGCACGAGCGGCAGCGCCACCTCGCCGGCCTGTACGTCCGCTACGCCACCGAACACCTTGCCCGGCTGCTGGAACTGGAACGCACGCGCGCGTACATGGCCACCGTCGCCGAGGAGTTGCTCCCCTCCCGGCTGCCCCGGGTGGCCGGCGTCCAGCTCGCCGCCCGGCACAGCAGCGGCCCGCGCGGCGGCGGCGACTGGTACGACGCGCTGCCGCTGCCGGACGCCGCGCTCGGCCTCGCGGTCGGCTCGGTCACCGGTTGCGGTCCGAGCGCGGTCGCCGCGATGGGCCGGTTGCGCGCGTCCCTGCGGGCGTACGCCGTGATGGAGGGCGAGGACCCGGTCGCCGTCCTGTCCGACCTCGAACTGCTGTTGCGCCTGGCCGAGCCCGCCCGGTCCGCCACCGCCCTGTTCGCCTACTGCGAACCGGCGCTTCGCAAGGTCACCCTGGCAGGCGCCGGCCACAGCCCGCCGCTGCTGATCGGCGAGCGGCGCACCGAGTTCGCGGAGACCTCCGTGTCCGCGCCGCTGGGGATGCTCGCCTGCTGGGAGGCGCCGAGCGCGGAGATCCAGGCCGAGGCCGGAGAGACGGTTCTGCTCTACACCGACGGGCTGCTGCGGCGCACCGGCGAGGCCATGGACCGCGCCTTCGCCCGGCTGCACGCGGCGGGTGCGGGGGCGCCGCGCGCGCTGCGCCGCGATCCCGGTGCCCTCGCGGACCACGTACTGCGGGCCATGCTGCCGGACGGGCAGGGCGCCGCGGACAGCGAGGAGGACATCGTGCTGCTGGCCGCACGCTTCGACTGACCACCGGCGGACGCCGGCCCACCACTCCGACCGAACACCGCCCCGACCGCCACTTCGACCGAACCTGGTCCCGGCCCACCGGTTCAGCCGAACGTGGTCCCGGCCCGCCGGTTCGACCGAACACCGTCCCGGCCGCCACTTCGACCGAACGTGCTCGCAGCCCCGCCGGTTCAACCGAACGTGGTCCCGGCCCACCGGTTCGACCGAACACCGTCCCGGCCGCCACTTCGACCGAACGTGCTCGCAGCCCCGCCGGTTCAACCGAACGTGGTCCCGGCCCACCGGTTCGAG
>NZ_JBEPAP010000037.1:0-8200 GCF_040298665.1 Streptomyces sp. NPDC001508 | reverse complement strand
GACCGAACACCGTCCCGGCCGCCGGTTCGGCCGAACCTGGTTCCAGCCCGCCGCTGCCGCCGAACGCTGGCGCGCTGCTTCGGCCGAACGCCCGCCCCCGGGCCGTCGCTTCCGCCGGGTGGGCCCGCGCGAAGGGCGCATGACCGGGCATAACAGGTCGTCCGGCCACGGGTCCGGTGCGGTACGACCGTACGATGATGAAGGTCCCCCTGCTCGGGCGGAGCCCAGAGCGCCGAGTGCTCGGGGGAGGATCCGTGCCGTATCGAGGAGGATGACCGTGGCCGACGAACTCAACCCGGAGACCCCGGAGACTGAGTCGGAGGAGCCGATCAAGCAGCGCAAGAACGGCCTGTACCCGGGCGTTTCCGACCAGCTCGCCGAGAACATGAAGTCCGGCTGGGCCGACACGGAGCTGCACGACCTGAAGCCGATCGCACAGGCAGGGCACACCGCGCGCCGCCGTGCCGCGCTGTCCGCCCGCTTCCCGGGCGAGCGCCTGGTCGTCCCCGCCGGCAACCTCAAGGTGCGCTCGAACGACACGGACTACCCCTTCCGGGCGTCGGTCGAGTACGCGTATCTCACCGGCGACCAGACCGAGGACGGCGTGCTCGTCCTGGAGCCCACCGCCGACGGCCACCGGGAGACGATCTACCTCCTGCCCCGCTCCGACCGCGAGAACGGCGAGTTCTGGCTCTCCGGCCAGGGCGAGCTGTGGGTCGGCCGCCGCCACTCGCTCGCCGAGTCCGAGGCGCTGTACGGGATTCCGGCCGCGGACGTGCGCGAGCTGGCCGACACGCTGCGCGAGGCCACCGGCCCGGTCCGCGTCGTGCGCGGGTACGACGCCGGGATCGAGGCCGCGCTGACCGACAAGGTCACCGCCGAGCGCGACGAGGAACTGCGCGTCTTCCTCTCCGAGGCGCGGCTGATCAAGGACGAGTTCGAGGTCGGAGAGCTGCAGAAGGCCGTCGACTCCACCGTGCGCGGCTTCGAGGACGTCGTGAAGGTCCTCGACAAGGCCGAGGCGACCAGCGAGCGCTACATCGAGGGCACGTTCTTCCTGCGCGCGCGCGTGGAGGGCAACGACATCGGCTACGGCTCCATCTGCGCGGCCGGGCCGCACGCCTGCACGCTGCACTGGGTCCGCAACGACGGCCCGGTGCGCTCCGGCGACCTGCTCCTGCTCGACGCCGGCGTGGAGACGCACACCCTCTACACCGCGGACGTCACGCGCACGCTGCCCGTCAACGGCACGTACAGCGAGATCCAGAGGCAGATCTACGACGCCGTGTACGACGCCCAGGAGGCCGGGATCGCGGCCGTCAAGCCGGGCGCCAAGTACCGCGACTTCCACGACGCCGCCCAGCGCGTGCTCACCGAGCGGCTCGTCGAGTGGGGCCTCGTCGAGGGCCCGGTCGAGCGCGTCCTGGAGCTGGGGCTGCAGCGGCGCTGGACCCTGCACGGCACCGGTCACATGCTCGGCCTGGACGTCCACGACTGCGCGGCCGCGCGCACCGAGTCGTATGTGGACGGCGTCCTGGAGCCGGGCGTGGTGCTCACCGTCGAGCCGGGTCTGTACTTCCAGGCCGACGACCTGACCGTGCCGGAGGAATACCGCGGCATCGGCGTCCGCATCGAGGACGACATCCTCGTCACCGAGGACGGCAACCGGAACCTCAGCGCCGGTCTGCCGCGCCGGTCGGACGAGGTCGAGGCGTGGATGGCCACGCTGAAGGACTGACGCCGAATCCGAACGGCCGGGCACCGGTGGTGCTCGGCCACGTCGGTTGCCGACGGTCCTCGGCCGGCCGCGATTCCCGCACCGGAACGGGCCGCGGCGCCGACGTCTCGCCCCGGACCCCGGCCAACGCCGTACCGGACGGAAACCGCGGAGTCGCGTGACGCGCGGGCGCTGCGCGGCCCGGCCGGTGTGCGCGGCGATCCGCCAGGCGGTCGCGGTGGCCTCGCGCGGGTCGGCCGCCCGTGCCGGCGCGGTCACGGCGACCGGCAGAGCCAGCACCCACAGGGCGCCCCGGGCCGTGCGGCCGGCCGCCGGCGCCTTGACCGGCCGGCGCGGCCGGCGGTGGTCCCGGCGGTGGCCGGGGCGGGCGGCGAGGTCCCGCGTGTCGGGCAGGCCGGGCCTCTGGGTCAGCGCCGGCTGACCGGTGAACGCGGTGCTGGCGGCCCCGCGCCACGCCCTCGTCCTCGCTGCTCCTCATCCGAGAGGAAGCCGCTGGTCGGGAACGCCGGCGCGACCTGAGGGGCGGCTTCGGACACGCGGGGCCTCGGAAAAGTCACCGGGTGCCGGTCGTTACGCCGTGAGCAGGGAGGGGTCCCTGGTCCATTTGAGTATCTTGTCGAAGCTCACCACCGTGCCGCCGCGTCCCGGCTTGTCGCCGATGTGGACGTGATCGGCGAGTTCCCGGATCAGATGCAGCCCGCGGCCGTGCTCCGCGTCCGCGCGCGCGGCGCGAACGGCAGGGGGTCGCGCGAAGCCAGGCCCGGAGTCGGTCACCTCGATACGGCACTTCTCGCCGTCCAGGTAGGCGGTCACGCGGTACGCCTCCGAGGCGCCGCGCGCTCTGTCCCCGCCGTGCTCGACGGCGTTCGCGCAGGCCTCGCTCAGGGCGACGGACAGGTCGTAGGAGATGTCGGGGTCCACGCCCGCCGTCTCCATGGTCCCCAGCAGCAACCGTCTGGCGAGGGGAACGCTCGCGGCTTCGCGGCGCAGATGGAGTGACCACCAGATGCTCATGCTCCAGCCTCCTGGCCGCGGCTCGACATACGGTTACGTATTGCCGCGCACACGCCGGTGTAAGCACACCCGCGACGTGAGGCCGCCCATACGGTGGATGTGCTCCGGCAGGAATCGGTGTATGGGGGACTTTCGGACCTGCCGTGGGACACGCGGGGCTCCAGTGGGATGATGAGCCCGCCATGTCTGCCCCCCACCCGCGCACGGCGCGTTCCGGAGACCAACTCCGGATCCTGCGGGCCGCGGTCTTCGCCGCGGTCTGCGTCGTGCTGGCCGCGGCCGGGCACGCGCTGGCCTCCTGCGCCTCCGTTCCGCTGTGGACGCTGGGTGCCGGCTTCCTGGGCTCCTTGGTGCTCGTGGCGCCGCTCGCCGGCCGGGACCGCTCACTGCCGGGCATCGCCACGCTGCTGGCGGTCGGTCAGAGCGCGCTGCACGTGCTGTTCGGGTTGGGTCAGCACGGTACGGCCGCCATGGCGTCCGGCGCGGTGCCGACGGGTGCGACGGGTACGACGGCGCCCATGGGCTCGATGGCGTCGACGGCGTCGATGGGCGGGATGAGCGACGCCACGCTGGTCGAACAGGCCGCGCGGCTCGTGTGCGGCGCCGGCGCCGCGGCGATCACCCCGGCCCACGCCTACCGGATCCTGGCCGACGCCCAGCTGATCAACGGTGCGGGACCGGGCGCCGCCCACCACGCGCTCGCCCCCACCGCCCCTACCGCCCCCGCCGGTTCCTCCGCCGACGCGCTGCTGCCGTCGCTGCCGATGCTGCTCGGCCATGTCCTCGCGGCGGTCGCCGTCGGCTGGCTGCTGCGTCGCGGCGACGTGGCACTGCTGCGTCTGATGGAACTGTCGGCGCACGGAGTCGCCGAGGGGGCGCTCGTACGGTCCCTGCGCGGGGCGCTCGCGCTGACCCGCGCGTTGCGGGGCGGCTTGTGGACCGAACCGGGGGCGGGCCCGCGTCACCGGCGCACGCAGGACCGAGCGCCCGCCCCGCATACGACCGCACTCCAGCACACGGTGGTCCGGCGCGGTCCCCCGGCCGCCGCCGCAGTCGTCCTCGCCGCCTGACGCGACGGACCGCCGCTCCACCCGGAACCCGGAAGGAGAGGAGAGGGCCGGCCGCCGTCGTGCGGCACGCGCGCGTGCACAGCGCGCGCCCTTCTTCCCGACCGGAATCACCGGACCACCGGAACTCACTCGGAGTGGAGTGCTGTCTGCCATGAAGGCTTCTCGTATCGCCGCCGCCACCGTCGTCGCCGGCTCGGCCGTCCTCGCCCTGTCCGCCCCCGCCTTCGCGCACGTGTCCGTGCAGCCGGAGGGCGCGGCGGCCAAGGGCGGCTACGCGGTCGTGGACTTCAAGGTCCCCAACGAGCGCGACAACGCCTCGACCACCAAGCTGGAGATCAACCTCCCCGCCGACCACCCGCTGGCCTCGGTGATGCCGCAGCCGGTCGACGGCTGGGACGTGAAGGTCACCAAGTCCACGCTGGACAAGCCCCTCGAATCGCACGGCGAGAAGATCAGCGAGGCCGTCACCAAGGTCACCTGGACCGCCAACGGCAAGGGCATCCAGCCGGGCTACTTCCAGAAGTTCCCGCTGTCCATCGGCGCCCTGCCCGAGGACACCGACCAGCTCGTGTTCAAGGCGATCCAGACGTACTCCAACAAGGAGGTCGTGCGCTGGATCGAGGTGCCGCAGGAGGGCCAGGACGAACCGGACAACCCGGCGCCGGTCCTCGCGCTGTCGGCCGCCGCGGAGGACGGGCACTCCTCCTCGGGCACCGACGCCGCCTCCGACAAGGCGGACACCGCGGGCAAGACCGAGAACGCCGCCGCCGACACCAAGGCCGCGGACTCCTCCGGCGGCAGCGACACCACCGCACGCGTGCTCGGCATCATCGGCATCGTCGTCGGCGTGGCGGGCGTCGGATACGGCGTGGCCGCCGGGCGTCGGCGGACCACCGCCTGAGCCTGTTCGCCAGCGGCGCGCACCGGGGGTCGGGCCACCCGGCACAACCCCCGGTGCCCGCCGGATTTCTTACATCTGGGACATTTCTCTATGCGCAAGAAGACGTTCGCCGCGGCCGGACTGCTCGCCGCCTGCACCCTGACCCTCTCCGCCTGCGGCAGCGGGGACGACGGCAAGTCGCCGATCGCCGTGGTCTCCGAGGAGTCCGGCTCGGCCAGGGCCGTGACCATACTCGACAATCCGTTCGAGAAGCCCGACCTGGTCCTCACCGACACGCACGGCAAGAAGTACGACCTGCGCGCGGAGACCGAGGGCAAACCCACGCTGGTCTACTTCGGCTACACGCACTGCCCCGACGTCTGCCCGCTGACGATGAACAACATCGCGGTCGCCAAGAAGGCACTGCCGAAGGCGGAGCAGGACAAGCTGCGGGTGGTGTTCGTCACCACCGACCCGGGCCGTGACACGCCCGCCGAGCTGGGCAAGTGGCTCAAGGGCATCGACTCCCAGTTCATCGGCCTGACCGGCGACTTCGCCACCATCCAGGCCGGTGCCCGCTCCC
Organism: Streptomyces sp. NPDC001508; assembly: GCF_040298665.1. NCBI lineage: Bacteria > Bacillati > Actinomycetota > Actinomycetes > Kitasatosporales > Streptomycetaceae > Streptomyces > Streptomyces sp. NPDC001508. The sequence goes on along the minus strand of NZ_JBEPAP010000037.1, from coordinate 2,915 downwards.
TCGGTATCTCCGTCGAGCCGACAACCAAGGACAAGAACGGCAAGCTGGTCTCCGTCCACGGCACCCAGGTCGTCGCGTTCTCGCCGAAGACCGACGGGGGCTATCTGCTCTACGGCGAGGACGCCACGGTCGACGACTACACCAAGGACCTCCCCGAGATCGTCAAGGGGGACAAACCGTGAGGCGCCTCGCCGTGCCCGCCGCCGCGCTGGCGGCCGCGCTCGCCCTCGCGGGCTGCGGCGGCTCCGACGACGCGAAGGGCGAGGCGAAGGGCGGCTCGGCGGCGGACCTCTCGGTCGACTCCTCCTACATGCCGCAGCCGGTCTCCGCGGACATGGCGGCCGGGTTCCTGACGATAGTGAACAAGGGTGGTACGAAAGACGAGTTGACCTCGGTCACCAGCGATGTGGCCGAGCGGGTCACCCTGCACTCCACCACCGGCGGGTCCATGCGGGAGGTCACCTCCTTCGCGGTCCCGGCCCACGGCCGGCTCATGTTCAACAGCGGCGGCAACCATCTGATGTTCGAGAGCCTGAAACGCAAGCCGAAGCAGGGCGACACCATCACGCTCCGGCTGAAGTTCGCCGAATCCGGCCCCCTCACCGTCGAGATGCCGGTGAAGTCGGCCACGTACAACCCGTCGACCGGACACTGAGGAGGGACCACCCTTGACGCGGACCATCACTCCCCGCCTGCGGACCCTGGTGCTGCTGTTCCTCGCCGTCACCGGCGCGCTGCTCGCCGGCGCCGGCCCGGCCTCCGCGCACGCCGCGCTGACCGGCAGCGACCCCGCGCAGGGGGTGGTGGTCGACAAGGCGCCGGACCAGGTGTCGCTCACCTTCTCCGAGCAGGTGTCGATGGGCAGCGGCTCACTGCGGGTCCTGGACCCCAAAGGCAAGCGGGTCGACTCCGGCGAGCCGTCCAACGTGAGCGGCACGACGTACTCGGTGCGGCTCGTCGCCGGCCTGGCCGACGGCACGTACACCGTCGCCTACCAGGTCGTCTCCGCCGACAGCCATCCCGTCGCCGGCGCCTACACATTCTCCGTCGGCGCCCCCTCCAAGACCACGGTCTCGGTGTCCGGCGAGACGGTGGGCGGCGGGGTCGTCGGCTGGCTCTACGGGTTCGGCCGCTATGTGTCGTACGCGGGCTTCATCGTGCTGGTGGGCGGGGCCACCTTCGTCCTGGCCTGCTGGCAGCCCGGCTCCGGGGTGCGGGCGGTGCAGCGGCTGGTCGTCGGCGGCTGGGTCACGCTGACCGCGGCAACGCTCTGGCTGCTGCTCCTGCGCGGCTCCTACACCAGCTCCGGGGCGTTCGGCGACATCTTCGACCTGGACCTGCTCGGTCAGGTGCTGCAGACCAAGACCGGGGCGGCGCTGGTCTCCCGGCTGCTGCTGCTCGCCGCCGCAGCGCTGTTCATCGCCGTCCTCTTCGGCGCCTATGAGAGGCGGGAGGACGCGGAGAAGCGCGATCTGACCTTCGGGCTCGCGGTCGGCGGATCCGTGGTGGCCGCCGGGCTCGCGGCGAGCTGGGCCATGGCCGAGCACGCCTCGACCGGTCTGCAGCCCGGCATCGCCATGCCGGTCGACGTGCTGCACCTGCTGGCGGTCGCCACCTGGCTGGGCGGTCTGGTCGCCCTCCTCGTCTCGCTGTACCAGGCGCCCGCCGGTACACCGGTCGGCGCCGCCGCCGTACGCCGTTTCTCGTCCGTCGCCTTCGGATCCGTGCTCACGCTGGTCGCCACCGGCATCTACCAGTCCTGGCGGCAGCTCGGCGCCTGGTCGGCGTTCACCGACACCCGGTACGGGCAACTGCTGCTCGTGAAGATCGGTCTTGTGGTGCTGCTGGTCGGCATCGCGTGGATCTCCCGGCGGTGGACGGCCCGGCTCACGGACACGGCCGGTTCGAAGTCCCAGGCGGCCCGCTCCAGGACGGCACTTCAGGAGAAGGAGCAGCCGAAGAAGGACCGTTCAGGCAAGGAGCAGCCCGGGAAGGAGCGCGTCACGGCGTCGGCCGAGGCCCCCGCGTCCGCCGGGTCCGCGCGGTCCGCCTCCGGTGAGTCCGCCGGCGGTGCAGGCGACGGCAAGCGCACCGCCCAGCTGGCCCGGCAGCGGGCCGCCGTGGACGCCGCCCGGCAGAAGCGGCTGCGGGACGCCGACCCGAGCCGGTTCGGCCTGCGCCGCTCGGTGCTCGCGGAGGCGGGCGTCGCCGTCGTCCTGCTCGCCGTCACCACGGCGCTGACGCAGACCGAACCGGGCCGTACGGAACTGGAGGCGCAGGCCGCCCAGTCGTCGTCCGCGTCCTCCTCGGCGTCGGACCCGTCCGGGGCGCTGACCCTGGACATGCCCTTCGACACGGGCGGCAAGGACGGCAAGGGCCTGGTAAGGATCGATCTCGACCCCGCGCGCGTGGGCGGCAACGAGTTGCATGTCTATGTGCAGCGGCCCAACGGCCGGGCCTTCGACATCCCCGAGGTCAAGATCGCCTTCACCCTCGACGCGAAGAAGATCGGGCCGATTCCCGTCACACCCGACCACATCACCACCGGGCACTGGGCCGCGAGCGGCGTGCAGATCCCCATGGCCGGCGACTGGAAGATCGCCGTGACCGTGCGGACCTCCGACATCGACCAGACGACCGTCTCCAAAAACGCGCAGATCGGCTGAACCGCACCATGGCTGACCAGACCACACGGTCCGAAGTGACCGCCCCCGAGGAGCCCGCCGCGGAACGCGACGGCACCGTGGCCGGGATATCCCGGCGAAAGCTGCTCGGCACCGCCGGCGCCACCGGTGTGGTGCTCGGCGCGGCGGGGGGGGGCGGGGGGGACACGGCCCCGCCCCCCCACGGCCCGGCGGTTAACTGGCGGGGGGCCCGCCGGGGGCTTTTTGACGGGCTACCTGCGCCCGGCCACA
>NZ_JBEPAP010000036.1:0-89099 GCF_040298665.1 Streptomyces sp. NPDC001508 | reverse complement strand
GCGCCTCGATCGGATCCCCCAACCGCGTCCCCGTCCCATGCGCCTCCACCACATCCACCTCACCCGCCGACAACCCCGCCACCCCCAACGCACGATGGATCACCCGCTCCTGCGACGGACCGTTCGGCGCCGTCAGCCCATTGCTCGCACCGTCCTGATTCACCGCCGAACCCCGCACCACCGCCCACACCTCATGCCCACGACCCCGCGCAACCGACAACCGCTCCAACACCAGCACACCCACACCCTCCGCCCACGCCGTCCCGTCCGCGGACTCCGCGAACGCCCTGCACCGCCCGTCCACCGACAACGCCCGCTGACGGCCGAATTCCACGAACATGCCCGGTCCTGCCATGACCGTGACACCGCCGGCGAACGCGATGTCGCACTCCCCCGCGCGCAGCGCCTGCGCCGCGAGGTGCACCGCCACCAACGACGAGGAACACGCCGTGTCCACCGTCACCGAGGGACCCTCAAGACCGAACGTGTACGACACCCGCCCCGAGACCACACTCGGAGCGGTACCGGTCAGCAGATGGCCTCCGGCCACCTGGTCCGCCTCGTGCAGGCGCTGTCCGTAGTCCTGGGCCGTCGCCCCGATGAAAACGCCCGCGTTCTGCCCCCGCAGGCCGGCCGGGTCGATTCCCGAGCGCTCAAGCGCTTCCCACGCGGTCTCGAGAACGACCCGCTGCTGCGGGTCCATGGCCAGGGCCTCTCGCGGGCTGATCCCGAAGAACTCGGCATCGAACCGGTCCGCGTCGTGCAGGAAACCGCCCACCCGGGCGTAGGCCGGCCTGTCCGCTGCGTGGTCCGCACCGCCCGGGGGGTCAAGGCGCCACCCGCGGTTCTCCGGGAACGGCGATATGGCGTCCCTTCCGTCGGCCACCAGGTCCCACAGGTCCTCCGGCGAGCCCACACCACCGGGGAAGCGGCATGCCATGGAGACGATCACGATCGGGTCGTCGTCGGGGGCCTGCGGTGCCGCCTCGCTCTGCTCCGCGTCGGATACGGAGACCGTGGCGGAGGCCGGACCGGCGGCGTCGGCCGCGAGCAGGACGGCCAGGCGATCGGCCAGCCGGTGCGGCGAGGGGTAGTCGTAGGGGAGGCTCGCCGGGAGGCTCATGCCCGTGGCCGTGTGCAGGCGATCGCAGAGTTCCACGGTGGTCACGGAGTCGAACCCGAGGTCCTTGAAGGGCAGCGTGGCATCGAGGACGCCGTCCGACGAGTGGCCGAGGACCACGGCCGCCTCGCGGAGGACGAGGTCCAGCAGCCCGGCCGGCTCCGGAACCGGTTCCGCGGCCTCCGCCGCCGCCCGCGCCGTCTCCTGTTCGGCGAGGTGCGGCGGCGGTGTGGGCTGTTGCGCCGCTGCCGGCTCGCGCGTCGGGACACCGTCTCCCACCCAGTGGCGGCTGCGCTGGAACGCGTAGGTGGGCAGGTCGATCAGCGGGGCATCGGGAGAGAACACCGGGCGCCAGTCGACCGCGGCGCCGCTCGTGTGCAGTTCGGCCAGCGACCTGAGGAAGCTCTCCGGCCCGTCGTCGTCGCCGCACGGCGGTGCCACCACCACCGCGTCCGAGCCCGGCGACTCCGCCAGGGTCTGCCGGATGGCCGCGGTCAGCCGGGGGCACAGGCCGATCTCGACGAAGGCATCGTGATCGGCGAGCGCTCGCACGGCCGGGGCGAGGGCCACGGGCTCGCCCGGGTCGCGGTACCAGTACTCGGCGCCCAGGTCGGCGGGGTCGACCGGCCGGCCCGTCGCAGTGGAGTGGAAGGGGACAGCGGCGGGCCGGGCAGCGATCGGAGCCGGCTCGGCAAGCAACTCCGGGCGCGCGGCCCCGCTGCGCAGGGCGACGATTCGAGCGGCGTCTTCCAGGGACAGGGCACCGCACACATGGGCCGCGGCCGGTTCGCCCTGCGCATGCCCGACGACGGCCGACGGTTCGACGCCGAAGGACCGCCAGACTTCGGCGAGGGCGACCATGACGGTGAAATGGGCGGGCTGCGCCACGCCGTCCCGGTCCGGCGGTGGTGCCCCGCCGGCGCCGCGCAGCACATCCTCCAAAGACCAGTCGGTATACGGGGCGAAGGCCTCGGAGCATGCCTTGACCTTGGCCCGGAACACGTCGGAGGCGTCGAGCAGCCCGGCCGCCCCGGCAAGCAGCTCCGTCGCCTGGTCCGGGAACACGAAGACGACGCGGTCACGGGGCCGGGCCGTGCCGACCCGCGCCCGCGCGTCCGGGGTGGCACCGATCCCGCGCAGCCCTTCGCTGAGATCGGCCAGACCGCTGCCCAGAAGAACGGACCGGTAGCGGAAGGCGGTGCGGGACACGGCCAGGGAACGCCCGATGTCCCGCACGGTGCACGGCGCACCGTCCGTTCCGGCGGCCTGCCGCTCTTCCCACGGCAGCTCCGTGAGGTGTCGCAGCAGCCTGTCCGCCTGGGCGTGCAGGGCTGCGGGGGTGTGGCCGGAGACGGGCCACGGCACCAGTCGGCTGCGGAAGGCGGGCCGCGCGGCCTGGGCGCCGCGCGGGCGCTGCCGCGTGGGCGGCGGACCGGCGACGATCATGTGGCAGTTGGTGCCGCCGACGCTGAACGACGACACGCCGGCCAGCCGGGCGCCGTCCGCGGCGGGCCAGGCCGCCGGCCGGTCCTGTACCCGCAGGTTCAGTTCCGCGAACGGGATCAGCGGGTTCGGCACGGAGTAGTTCAGACTCTGCGGAAGCCGGCCGTGGGTGAGGGCCAGGACCACTTTGAGCAGTCCGGTGATGCCGGCGGCCGCCCCGAGGTGCCCCACGTTCGTCTTCGCGGAGCCGACCAGGAGCGGGCGGTCCGCGGGCCGGTCCGTGCCGTACACCGCACCCAGGGCGGCGGCCTCGATCGGGTCCCCGACGGCGGTGCCCGTGCCGTGCAGCTCGACGTACTGCACGTCGTGGGGGGCCGTGCCCGCCCGGTGGTGGGCGAGCCGGAGCACATCGCGCTGGGCCTGCTCGTGCGGCACGGTCAGTCCCGGCCCGCCGCCGTCGTTGTTGACCGCGCTGCCCATGAGCACGGCGTGAACGCGGTCACCGTCGGCCAACGCCTTCGACAGGCTCTTCAGCACCACCACGGCGCCGCCCTCGCCCCGTACGTATCCGTTGGCGCGGGCATCGAAGGTGAAGCAGCGTCCGTCGGGTGACAGTCCGCCGAACCTCTCGGTGACGGCGGCGTTCTCGGGGGCGAGATGGAGTTCGACGCCGCCGGCGAGCGCGATGTCGGCCTCTCCGGTGCGCAGGGTCTGACAGGCCATGTGGACGGCCACGAGCGAGGAAGCCTGGCCGGCGTCGACGGTGAGGCTCGGACCTCGCAGGCCCAGCACATACGACAGGCGCTGGGCGATCAGGCTCCGCGACAGGCCGGTGAACGAGTGGTGGGTGGCCGCCGAGACGGGGCCGGAGTGGTGGACGAGGTCGGCGTAGTCCCCTGTCATCGATCCGACGAACACGGCGACGTCGGCACCGCGCAGGGACGCCGGCACGATCCCGGCCCGTTCCAGCGCCTCCCAGCCGAGCTCCAGCATCAGCCGCTGCTGAGGGTCCGTCGTGGCGGCCTCACGCGGGGAGATGCCGAAGAACTCCGCATCGAAGCGGTCGACCCCGGTGAGGAAGCCGCCCCGAGCCGCGGCACCGAGCGGCCCGCCCGCCGTCGGCGCGGCAAGGCGCTCGGCCGGGGCGTCGGTGATGGCGTCGTCGCCGTTCGCGAGCAACGCCCAGTAGGCTTCCGGGTCCTCGGAGCCCGGAAGGCGGCAGGACAGACCGACAACGGCCACCGGTTCGCCGCCGGGAACTGCTCGGCTTGCGGATGTCTCCACGGACATGCGGTACCTCACTCGCGGTTCAGGGTTGTCGTATGGGCACGGGCAGCCGGCGCGGGACGGCTACCACTCGACCAGCAGCCGTGCCAGGCCGCGGGTGACCAGACCGTCCTTCCAGACCACTGCGTCGCGTCCGGTGGCCAGGCGCAGAGCGGGGAAGCGGCCGAGGAGTCGTTCGAGGACGATCTGCACCTGGAGTCTGGCGAGGGACGCGCCGAGGCATCGGTGAACGCCGTGGCCGAAGGTCAGGTGGACGGCATCGCGGCCCTCGGCCGACAGGGCTTCGGGCTCTGCGTACACCGTTTCATCACGGTTGCCGTGCAGCAGCGAGACCATGACGCCCTCTCCGGGCTGCACGGTGATGTCGCCGAGCGGAACCGGCTCCACCGCCACGCGGGGAAAGCTCAGCGGTGTCGCCGGGTTCAGCCGCAGCGTCTCCTCGATGGCCGAGGCGAGGGCCTGCGGGTTGCGCCGCACATCGGCGAGCGTGCCGGGGGCCGAGAGCAGCGAGTGAACCGTGAGACCGATCTGGCCGACCGTGGTCTCGTAACCGGCCATCAGCAGTGTGAGCCCCAGCGTGAGCAGTTCGCCCATCGTCAGGACGCCCCGGTCGTGGGCCTCGATCAGCGTGGTCATCAGGTCGTCCTGCGGCTGCTGCCGCTTGCGTCCGATCAACTCCTCCATGTAGTCCACCAGTTCGAGCCGGCGGCGGGACTTCTCGCCGGGAGTGCTCGCGGAGATGTCGAAGAGGACCTCGACCCAATTCCGGAACCGGCCGGCGTCCTTCGGGGGGACGCCCAGCAGCGAGCACAGCACGGCGAGCGGCAACGGGGCGGCAAGCTGCTCGATCAGGTCGGCCCCCGGCCCGGCTGCTGCCAGCGCGTCGAGGTACTGATCGGCCAGCCGTCCCACGTCCGGGGCCATCGCGGACACGCGGCGCGTGGTGAAGGCGCCGGCCACGACGCGGCGGAGCCTGGTGTGTTCCGCACCGTCCATGCTCATCATGGAGTCGGGGACGGGCTGTGCGTCGTTGAGCTTCGGCGCGTGCGCCGTGGCGGCGTGGGCCCGGCTGAACCTCTCGTCGGAGAGCACGCCGCGGCCCAGCGGGTAGGAGCGAACGAGCCACATGGTGTCGCCGGTCGGTGTCACCACGGGCGCGACGTCCTGTGTGCCGTGTGCCATGAAGGCAGGGAGGGGGCCGAGCTGCGACTGCCGGTCCCGGCGGTCCGGGCGGTCCGGGCGGTCCAGGCGGTCCAGGCGGTCCGGGCGGTCCGGGCGGTCCGGGGCACCCTCCGCGGTCTCTGCGGGCATCACACGTCCCCCATCCGACGCTGGGCCTCGCGCAGCGTCTCGATCTTCCGGTTGAACGCGATGCGGACGTACTGCGCGCCCTGCCCGGGGTCGGAGAAGAACGGGCTCCCGGGGACGATGAGGACACCGGCACGGTCCAGCAGGTCGCGGACGAACGCCCCGCAGTCCTGGCGTCCTCCGGTCAGGCGGCTGATGTCCGCGAACAAGAAACAGCCGCCTTCGACGGGTGAGAACTCCATGCCCACGGCGCCGAAGATCTCCTGCGCCGCGTCGCGCCGACGGTTCATCTCGCGTGTCACCACGGCCAGTCCCGGGGTGAGGGCCGCCCGCCCGGCGGCCACCTGGAGCGGGGTCGCGGTGCCGTTGGTCGTCAGCTCGTGCACGCGCCGAAGCACGGCCGTGCGTTCTCGGTCCGCCCGCAGGAATCCCAGACGCCATCCGCTGACGGCGTGGCTCTTGGACAGCGAGCCGACGACGACGGCGCGTTCGGCGAGTCCGGGGACCTCCGCGACCGAGACATGGCGTCGCCCGTCGAAGGTGAAGTCGCGGTAGACCTCGTCGCAGATGACGCTGACGTCCCAGCGTTCGCACAGGCCGGCGATCTCTTCCAGCTCCGTGCGGCTCAGCACCCGCCCGGTGGGGTTGCCAGGGGTGTTCAGAACGATGGCACGGGTGCGCTCGTTGAACGCCGCCGCCAGGTCCTCCGGCTGGAACCGCCAGTTCGGGGCGTGCAGGGGCACGAACCGTGGCCTGGCACCCGCCAGATTGACCCCCGCGGTGATCTGCTCGTAGCCGGGTGACAGCAGAACGACCTCGTCACCGGGATCCACCGTGGCGAGCAGTGCGACGTGCAGCGCTTCGGTGGCACCCGTGGTGACGGTGATCTCGGTCGCGGGATCCGCGCCGTCACCGAGCATGTCGGCGATGCGCTCTCTCAACAGGGCTATACCCGCGGGGTGTTCGTACTGGTTGTGGCCCGCGAGCATGGCTTGGTGGGCTTCCGCGATCATGCCCGCGGAGGTCTCCGGGTAGCCGGGGGTGCCTACCGCGAGGTCGACAGCGCCGCCGGCCCGGGCCATGACCAGCAGTTCGGTCAGGCTGTTGCCCGTCAGGGCCGAGGCCCGTGCCGACACGGCGGGAGAGTGTGTCGGGTGCATCGTCATGGCGCGATCCTCCGCAGGCTGAATGGTGCGACGCGATGGGGCAGTCCGTTCACGAGAGCGCGACCAGGGCCCGGCGGGCGGGCTGTCCCTGGCCCCAACCGGGGTCACCCCGCGTCGCGGCGCCCCGGCGTCTTCCGCACGTCGGCGCCGGCCGCAGCAGGATCACCAGCGAACCCCTGGCCATGGGTCCTCCGAACATGTGTCAGGGCAGGTGGGATTGCAGATCGCGCGTGTCAGGCTTCGTAGGCTCGCTGCCTGTGGGCGGGGCAGCGCCATTGAGCAAATCACCTCACGGAGGCACTGAGCATGCCTCTGGAGCGGGAACTTTCAGGCACAGTGGGCACTCTTGCGCGCTTGTGAATCCAAGGGGAAAGATCCACCCGGCGCTCTTGTGCGTCTACTCAACGCCGACCGGTTCAGGTCCCTTCGCATTGCGCAGAGTTCACCGGTGCGGTATCTGGTCGACATGGCTCATACAGACACCGCCCCGTTACGGCGTGCCTTCCTTACGAGGTCTGTCTCCACCTTGACCACGGTCGTCCTTCACGACTGGTCGCTCCCGCGCACCGGTCCGCCCGCCCGAGGGCGGCGTGCGACGGCTGCCGATGTGGAGGTCCTTCAGCAGATGGTGCACCTTGTCGCCGATCGAGCGGAGCATCGCGGCGGTGCGCACGGCCGATCGGCCCTGGCCGCCTGTCTCGCAGCGGACATGAGACGCGTCCTGGCCTCCAGTGCCAGCACACCGGTGCGCCGCGACCTGCTGGCCGCCTGCGCCGAACTGACCCATCTGCTGGCCCAGATGACCGACGACGCGGGCCATCCCGGTCTGGCCCAGCGCTACTTCCACACCGCACTCGGACTGGCCGGGAAGGCGGGCCATCGCACCCTGTACGCGATCACCCTGCGCGCCATGAGCACACAGGCCCTGCGGAGGCACCACCACGCATACGCGGCGGAACTCGCCGAGGGCGCGGTGCGCACCGCGGGCACGAACGCGGGCCATGCCGTCATGGCGTTCCTGCTCAGCCAGCGTGCGGTGACCCGCTCGCACCGGGGCGACCAGCGTCTTGCCCTCAAGGATCTGACCGACGCCGAGACCCGCCACGGGCAGGCCACGAGTCCGTCCGGACCCTTCACCGGCTACCCCCGGGCAGGTCTCGACTACCAGCGAGCCCAGGCGCTACTGCACCTCGGACGGCACGCCGACGCCGTCGTAGCCCTCCAGGACTGTCTTCGGCACCGGCCGCCGGCACACCGCAGAAGCCACGCCCTGACCCAGGCGCGCCTGGCGGAAATGCTCCTGGCGAGCGGCCATGTGGAACAGGCATGTGTGCACTGGAACCTCTTCCTCGACCACTATCCACACATCAGGTCACATCACATGGACCAGGCCTTCGCCGGACTGCGGAGCGCTCTTCGCCCACACAAGCGGCAGCGTCGGGTCGCCGGTCTGTGGGAACGGGCGGCAGAACTGCCTGGTCCGCACGCCGCCGCCTGACCACGGGAGCCGCCCAGTCATCGAGATCAAACAGCCGGCCGAGGGCGCCGTCCTGGCGAAGGAGGAGGTGAGTCGCGGGCGACCGGGTCGGCGCTCCGGGCAACCATCTGGTTCTCCTCACCGTCGCGGGCGGTGCCCGGATGGCCCCCTGCGTCGTCGCCACCCACTCCTGTGGCGCCCAGCGGTCGAAGCGGCGGCGGAACACGTCCTCCGCGGTCGTCCTGACATCGACCACGCCCGACGTGCCGCAACGGCCCTTCGTAGCAAGCGTGTTGAGGTCATGCCATGCTGTCGACGGGCCTCCGCCCGGGCGTCAGGGTCTTCCCGGGCCGATCCCTGACCGTCCCCGGCCTCGGAGCACGACGGGTGTGAGGGCGCAGGTGAAACACGGTGCGCGGTGCGCAGCGCACCGGCACGGTGACCCGTACCGGCCGGGCGTCGGCGGCGTCGTTGGGCCGCGGCCGTGTGTGTCCGGCGTGCCGAAGCCGGGCAGCGGCCCGCGGTCCGCTCCCGCGGCCGACGTGGCGGTCACCGTTAAACTGGACCTGTCGAACGGATACGTCGTGCGGCCCGATGGGGAGGGCTTTGTCATGACCGAACAGATCACCTATCGGCGAGTCTATGAAGAGACCTCGCCCAAGGACGGCAAGCGTGTGCTGGTCGACCGGGTCTGGCCGCGGGGCATGCGCAAGGAGGAAGCGCATCTGGACGAGTGGCTGCGTGACATCGCCCCGTCCAGCGAACTACGCAAGTGGTACGGCCACGAACCCAGCCGCTTCACCGAGTTCCGCCGCCGCTACCTGGCAGAACTACGCGATGCCGGACACCGTGAGGCAGCCGGGCATCTGCGGGACCTGGCGGCCCACGACAAGCTCATGCTGCTGACCGCCACCAAGGACGTGGAGCACAGCCAGGCCGCCGTCCTGGCCGAGTGGCTGGCCAAGAAGCGCTGACAAACACACGGGGACGGCTGTCGCGGGCCGGACGTTCATGGACGTCGGCGATGTCGGCGCGGTCAGGCTTGCACGGGGGGCCGGACGACGATCTCGCTGATGTCGATACCGACGGGCTGCTCGATGGCGTAACCGATCGCGGATGCGGCGGCGGAGGGCGAAGGGCCGCCCCGATCCCGCTCAGCAGGGTTCAGTCGGCGAAGGGGCCGCCGGGGACGAACGCGTACCGTGCGAAGTTCTCGGCGATGCGGAGGTGTCCCTCGGGGCCGGGGTGGACGCCGTCGGGCAGCGGGTACGCGGCATACTCCCGCTCGCCGTACAGGTCACGGCCGTCGAGGTAGTGCAGGTTCGGGTCGTCGGCCGCCCGCTGTCCGACGAGGTGGGCGAGTTCGTCGCGGATGACGTTGAGCGTCAGGCGCCCCATGGCGCGTTCGGCCAGATCACCCGTCGCCCTGAACCGCGGCCCGCCCCCGTCGAAGTCGGGCATGAGGGGGCCGGGGGTGTCCTCCTGGACCGGGCACAGGATGGCGGACACGACCAGTACGGGTGTGGCCGGATGACCCTCGCGGAGGGTGTCGAGGAAGCCGTGGACCGCGGGGGTGAAGGCGCGCAGACGCATCAAGTCGGCGTTGACGATGTTGATGCCGATCTTGACGCTGATCATGTCCGCGGGGGTGTCCCGCATGGCACGGGCGGTGAACGGGTCGAGCAGCGCGCTGCCGCTGAACCCCAGGTTGACCAGTTCCACACCGCCCTGGGCTGCTGCCAGGGCCGGCCAAGTGGCGGTCGGGTGGGCGGCGTTCGAGCCGTGACTGATGGAACTGCCGTGGTGCAGCCACACCTTGCGGCCGCGGTCCTGCGCCGGCTCTACAGGGGTATCGGTGCGCAGGGCGATCAGCTCGGTGCTCTCTGTGTGCGGGAGCCAGATCTCGACATCCTTGTCACACGCCGGCAGCCCGGTGAACCGGGCGGTGCCGGAAGGGCCCTCGGACAGTTCGAAGGACTGGGTGACCATGTCGGTGATCGTGCGCACATTGCCGCCGGCCACCGTGGCCTGGGCGGTGAGACGGCCGTCGACCAGCAGGTCGTACACGCCGTCCGCGGGGGCCGGGAAACCCCGGTACACCCGCTTGGTGGGCAGTGTGTCCAGTTCGATGACGGTGGCCCGGGTACGGAAGACCAACCGCACGCCGGACGGCTGGGCCTCGGCCACGGCCAGTTGGCTGTCCGGGATCTGCCGGCGGGCACGGGCCGGGAGCCGATGCGGCAGCAGACCGTGCGCGGTCGCTTCCACGTCGAGGTGCCCGCGCAGCAGGTCCGCGGTGACAGGGGTGGTGATCGTGTCGTGCTCGGTGCTCATCGCCTCAGCCTGTTGATCAGTTTTCCGTGTGTTCAGGTGTGCCGGCGCGTGGCACGGCGTACCGGCTCCGGCGCGGTGCAGGGGGCCTGCCGGTCAGGGTGTGCTGCGGTTGCGCAGCAGAGCGTCGAGGGAATCCACGATCCACACCCAGGATTCCCGCGCGTCGGGGGCGCTGTGCTCGAAGCCTCCGGCCAGCTCAAGGCTGACGTAGCCGTGGAAGACGCTGCCCAGCATCCGGACCGCGTGCGTCTGGTCCGGCTCCGTCAGGTCGTAGCCGCGCAGGATCGCCCGCGTCATCTGCGCGTGCCGCACCCCGGCGCTGGCGGCCGCCGTCTCGGGATCGAGCCGGAGGCGGGCGGCGGCGTAGCGGCCGGGGTGCTCCCGGGCGTAGTCGCGGTAGGCGTCCGCGAAAGCGGCCAGGGCGTCCCGGCCGGCCCGCCCGGCCAGGGCATCGGCGACCCGGTCGGCGAGTTCCGCCAAGGCGAACAGGGCGATCCGGGTCTTGAGTTCCTGGGAGTTCTTCAGGTGCGAGTACAGACTCGCGACCTTGACGTCGAACCGCCGGGCGAGCGCCGAGACGGTCACCTGGTCAAAACCGACCTCGTCGGCCAGTTCCGCGCCCGCCAGGGTCAAACGCTCCGGGGTCAGCCCCACTCTCACCATAACCTTCCTCCCGTCCAGCTGGGCCCATTGTGCATTTGCCTAATACTTTTAGGCAAACTGCGGGCAGGGCAGGGCTGGGCAGCAGGGCAGCTCCGTAGGCACCTGTCTGTGCAGCGACCTCGCCTGCCCGCTCCAGGTACGAGGCAAGAAGGCGTCGGCGCGTGAAGCAACCGGCCCCGAACCGCCGATCACGGCTACCGGCGAGCCGACACGGGAGCGACCGTGCCGAGGCAGCCGCGGCGATCAGTAGAAGTGGGGGACGAAGATGTCCGACCTGCCGTTGGTGTCGCCGGGCACGATGTCGTCGGCCGTGGACTGGAAGACCACGTCGCGCCCGCCGACGCTGACCGCGTCGGTCCCGGCCGAGGCGGGCTGGTTCGAGACGATCTCCTCGGTGCCCGTCCCCAGGTCGAGCAGTGTGAGCGACGGTCCGTTCGTGTCGTGCGGGGCGTACAGCAGATAGCGGCCGGTGGGATCAATGGCCACACCCCGCGCGTTCGGCACAGGTCGGGCGGTGCCCGAGCCCACGTCGTGGACGTAGGTGTCGGTGCCCGAGAGGTAGACGACCTTGCTGCCGTCCTCGCTGAGCTGGACGAGTGTCGCCCCCTCGGACGGGCCCTCAAGCGGGTCGGAGGTGATGCCGCTGGTCCGGTCCCACACGAAGACGTCCTCCGCCCTGCCGTCCTGGTAGGCGACATAGCGGCCGTCACCGCTGATGGACGGCCTGGAGGAGTGGGTGTGGTCGAGGGCGGCGACGGTCTCGTCGGTGCCGGTGTCCCGGTTCTGAACCTCGATGCGCTGGCCGAACGACGGTTGCCTCGGAGAGAGGACGACATGGGCGACGTAGCCGCCGTCCGCGCTCAGCGACGGCTGATTGCAGCTGTAGGCCGAGCAGTTGAGGGAAGCCGTCGCTCCCGTGCTCACCTGATACTGGCGAATCCGTACGTCGTTCATCCACTGCACCGGATAGGCGACGTATGCCCCGTCACCGCTGATCACCGGGGGCTGGAGCGGGCGCAGTTGCCCCATCCCCTTGGTCTGCCTCGTCCGCTGGTCGCGGACGTACACCCTGTCGCCTCCCGTCGTGCCGTCGGGTACGTCATGACCGTGGCGAACGGCATCGCCGTCCAAGCCGCCGGCGGCGCTACGCGGGACGACTTGCAGCAGGTGGCCGACATGGCCCTGCGGAGCTGGCCGCCTTCCTGACGGCCCGGCCCTGCCGACCGCGGACACCTACCCGCGATGCCCGGACAGTCCAGTAAACGACGCCAAGCACAGGTGCTTCTGGTGAATGGGCTCCTGAACAGCCAGCTTCACAGGTTCACGGGTGACGGCCCACCCGCTCGGCTGGCTGCTCGGCGCTGTCGGGCACGCTTTCCGGTCCACGGGCGGCGCGGGCCAGCGCCCGTAGGATGCCCGCGCCCGTCAGCACGGCCGTGGCGTGCAGCGCCACGGCGACCGCGACGTTCTCCGGGTAGCTGACGTCGCTCGGGTGCGCCAGCGCCACGTACACCGTGGCCGGCAGCCTCCAGCCGCTCCACGCGAACATCGAGCCCGATCCCAGCCACGCCAGTGCCAGCAGGAACGGATACGGCAGCCGGGTCGGCCGGCGCCGGACGAGAGCCGGTACGGCGGCGGACGCGGCGAGAGCCCAGCACGCGCTGACCCCGGCCAACACATGCCAGCCGGCCGGCCGCTCGTCGCGGTGCGCGATGCCCAGGGAGCCACCGACCGCCCAGTAGAGCCAGGCCAGGCCGGTCACGGCGCCGGTCACGGCGGGCCACAGCGATCCTGCGGAAGTGCGGGTGCCGGGTCGCTCCGGTCGGCGCAGCGCGTGGGGCCAGCGCCGCCACAGATAGGCGGGAAGCGCGATGGCCAGCGCGATCCCGGTGCCCACGAAGCTGCACTGGAGCAACACCGCTTCCCAGCCCGGCATCGCCGCGTCACCCGCCGAGTTGTCTGAGCCTTCCGAACCTCCTGTCCCGGAGTTCACCAGCGCGCTGACGGCCACGAACGGCAGGATCGACACCAGGAATCCCGACCCGACCCAGGCCACGAATCCCACCAGCCGACCGGGGATCCGCATCCCCCACGGCCGTACGAGCGCCAGCCCCAGCGTGATCCCGGCCGCGGCCATACCGATCGTGACGGTGTTGAGCACCAGCCACCCGCCCAGGCTGAACCCCCGCCCGACCGGTAGCAGCCCCAGCAACGAACCGACCACCCATGACACCTTGATCACCAGATACGGCACGAGGGCCGCCGCAGCCCCGTACGCCGCCGTACGCCCGATCCGGTCCCCGCGCTCCACCATGTCTCCCTCCGCTGGGGATCCCCATGGTCCGGCGCCCTCACATCCCGCCGCATCAGCCCCCAGGGGCACCCCGCTCCCCCGCTGGTCTGACTCGTCCCTCCGCCCTGCGGACCACACTCACCCAACCCGACGATGCCGACGGAGGCGGGAACAGAGCCGTGGCGGTCGAGCAAGCAGTGCACGACCAACGCGAAACGGACGACCGAGCCCCCGCCCCCGCACCGGGCCGACCCAACGACCGCCCGCTCCCCCGGGACCCGGCACACCACCCGCCCCGGCGCACCGCCCGACTTGGCGCACCGCCCGACTTGGCGCACCGCCCGACTTGGCGCACCACCGGATCGTGGGAGCCCTCTACGACGAGCCCCGGGTGTTGCTCGTGCCTACGTTCCATCGCCTCGCCGGCAAGGAGTCGGTCACCCCGGACGACTTCACCGACGAGCCCCTGGTGGCCTGTGCCGGCATGGCCGCGCTGTGGACCGGTTTCTGGCGGCTCGATCGCCGTCCGGACGGCAGCCCGGCCCCGCTCGTCCCCTGCTCGTCGACACCTTCGAGTACAAACCCGAAGTCGCCGCCGACGGGCGGGCCGTCGCCCTCGTACCGGCCGACGAGCGGCGCTGCACGCTCCGCGACGACCTCGCCACCATCCCCGTCGAGGGAGTCGAACCCTGCCAGGTGGTGGTCGCCACCCGCGCCGCGGACACCAACCCGCTCGTCGCCCGATTCCGTGCGTCCGCGCAGAGCTTCCTCACCCCGCGACACCTGATGCGGGGGCCCGGTGCCGGGGCCTGTTCGCGGTGGTCTACCGGGTGAGGGTCCAGTGCTGCGCGCTGGTCGGTGTGTCGACGCACCTCACCACCTGGAGCCTGGCGTTCTCCCCGGCGGCGGCGCCGCCCCGCACGCCCAGGCACAGGTTGCTCGCGAGGTTGCGGATCCAGTAGGTGCCGTCCGACTGCGGGTCCAGCCACCAGAGTTGGTTGTCCGCGGTCGTCGCGTCGCAGTAGTACTCGGAGACCGCCGTGCCGTGGTCGACGGTGCCGTAGTAGGGCACGTCCAGGCACAGCCCGTCCTTGCGGTTGGCGGCGACGAACAGGCTCGCCCCCCGCGGCCCACCGTCCTTGTCGGCGACCCGCAGATCCCAGAGCATGTTGTCCGTGGGGGCCATGTGCCCGCAGCTGTGCTGGTTCACCGGGCCGGCGACCGAGCCGTGCCCCTGGCCGGGGAGATCGGCGCACATGTCGGTACTGGCGTTCTTCAGGGGCACGTTCGTGGCCGCGGAGGCGGCGTTGGCCCGTTCACGGGCGCTGGGCTTGGCGGCTTTCCTCACCGTCGGGCCGGCCGTCTTCTTGGGGGCGGACGGCGACACCGCCCGCGCAGGCGGCGCGGCGGCCACGCTCGCAGACGCGGACGCGGACGCGGACACGGACACGGACTTCGACGGAGACGGGGACGCACTCGGCGACGCGGAGGGCGACGGTGACTCGACCGTGTAGTCGGGGGCCGGTTTGTCGTCGGACAGACCGGCGTCGAGCGTCGTACCGCCGACGGGCGCCGTGTTGACGGTGCGGTTCTCGTCGTCGTCGCTCAGGCCGAGCACCAGGAACGGTACGGAGATCAGCACCGCCCCCGCGATGGCGGCCGCGGCCAGCATGGGGCCGCGCGGCCGTCCCGGCGATGCCCCCGCCGCGTCCGGATCGTCCGGGCCGTCGTCGCCCCCGGCGAAGAGCACACCGGCCGACGCCTCGGGCTCCGGCCCGTCGGACGCCGCCGCCTGCCGCTGTTCCCGCTCCGGCTGGTGTCCTTGCGCGGCGGATGCCGGTTCCGCGGTGGCGGACGCGGAGCGCCGCCCGAAGAGCCGCCTGGGGGCGGGCGCGGGGGACGCCGGTATCGGTATCGGGGCGGCCGGGTCAGGAGCGGGCTCGGGGGTACGCGGGCCGAGGTCCGCGCCGGGGTCCTCGCCCGGCGGGGGCACGGGAACCGCACGGCGAACGGCGACGGAGGGCGTCGTTCCGTTGACCGGGGGTTCGTGCTGACGGGGCATGGACACTGCTCCTTGTCGATGGGTGGGGGGTTGCGATGCGGGGCGGGGGTGGCGTGTGGGGCAGGCATGCGGCTCTTCCCGACCCCAGCGGTCGCATCCCGCCCCTTCGGCTCACAGGGCGTCAGCTTTCCCAACCAACTCTGGACCAGGCTTGGTTGAATCCAAACATCGCCACGGTGAACGTCGTCCGGCGTCGACGGCTTCCCGGCTCCCCCCAGCGCATCGTCGGCGGCACGGCATGACATCCGTCCCCCTGCCGGCCGGAGGTCACCCCCGCAGGTGTTCCAGCAGGTTCCTTTCGGCGTGCCTGAGGTGTCCCAGGCCCACTTCGCCGGCTCCGGCGACATCGCCGTCGCGGATGGCCGTGATGATCTTCTGGTGCTCTTCGGCGATCTCCGCGGGGGCGAGAAGGTTGGCGTTCTGCACTTGGGCGAGGCAGAGCCGTATCTCATTGATGATCACGCTGTGTGCACGGGAGAGCCGGTCGCTCTCCAAGCTGTCGATGAGCGCACGGTGGAAGGCGACATCCGCCTGGACGAGACCCGCCACGTCCGAGCCGGTCGAGCAGGTGCGGAACGCCTCATGGGCGGTCAGGGCCTGCGGGGTCAACAGGCCTCTGGCGGCCAGCAGTTCGCAGGCCCACACTTCGATCACACCGCGGGCGAAGTACAGGTCCCGTACCCGTGTCTCGTCCAGCGTCGGGACGCGGGCGCTGCGGTGCGCGGTGCGTTCCAGCAGGCCCTCGCCGACCAGCCGTGGCTTCCCGCCCCGCCGCCGGCTCCGGACCTGTCTGCGTGACGGCTTCTGCCACCGCAGTGCACCCGGCGGACGGCGGCCCGGCAGCCGTCCGCCGGGTCCGCCTCATCCAGGAAGAGCACGAGCCCGTGCAGGTGTGCACGGCCGAACGCCAGAGCGTTTCGTCACAGGGGTGCATCGGAACGCTCAGTGCGGTGAGCGCGTGGGTAACGGCCGCAGTCGGTTCCCGCACCGCACGCCGGATGTGGAGGAGACCGTGCTCCCGCGGACTACCAGCGAATACTCTCTGCCGTGCGGCAGGCCGCTGGACCGGTCATGGCCCGGCAGGTGGGCGAGACACTGGGAGTCGACGTCACCGTGAGCGCCAGGTCGGAACCGCTGAGGGGCAGGCTTGTCAGACTTGTTGATCGCGGCCGGCTGCGGAAACTGCCCGACGGCCGCTTCACCACGCGCCTGTGACCGGGGACGCCCTCGTCCGGAGTCGTGCGTCTGTCGATGTCCTCGGCAAGTGCTCAGCCGGGTACAGACGAACGTACAAAGGCCGTGTCAGATGACTGCTGGCCTCCGTGCAGCAGTCACGTTGCGGCCCCAGGCTGCTGGATCGAGCTGAACGGGTCCCTCACAGGTGCTGGCCGGGCGGTCTGGGCTGTCGCCGGTCAGCTGTCGGTTTTGCGCGGAGCGGGGGCCAGCGTGAGGCTGCCGGGGAGCGCGGCGACAGCCTTGCGGAAGCGGGTGGCGAGTACCTGCTTGGCCGGTGTCCGGGCCGCGGCCGGTTCGTAGACGTCTGCCTGGGCCGCCCAGCCGGTGAGGGCATAGCGGAATGCGGCGACGAGCATGTCTGCCACCAGCCGGGGGCGGGGATCGTGGCGGCTCTTCAGGTCGAATCTACTGTGCAGGACCTCCAGCGCCGCGTGGGTGGTGCGTTCGCAGAAGTGCAGGCCATGTGCGTTCATCGACGGGGTCTGCGCGGCCAGTCGGAGGCTGAGCAGCGTCCGGTGTGCCCATGCGTCGTCCGCCACGCGTTCCAGAGCGGCGAGAAGGGCCTCCTTCGCCGGGTCCAGCAGGGGACGGCCGTCGGGCCTGCTGGTCTGCAGTTCCTCCAAGAATGCGGTCCAGAGGTCCTGGAGTGGGGCCATCGCGACATCTTCCTTGCTGGTGAAGTATCGGAAGAAGGTGCGTTTGGACACCTCGACCTCGTCACAGAGCTCATCCAGGGTCACCCCGCCGAAACCGCGCTGGGTGAACAGCTCCAGTGCGGTGTCGATCAGCGCCTGACGAGTGCGGCGCTTCTTGCGTTCCCGCAGCGGAGGGCCGGCGGGCGCCCGTGCGGGGACCCCGTTTCGGCTAGGAGGGGTGGCAGGCGAGATGTGAGGGCCGGCGGTCACGGGTCGAGTGTAACGCGGAAGGGCAAACGCTACTTGCACGCACATGCCACTGAGTGGCATAACTGCTTGAGTCACTCTTGGAAAGGCCGAACCACATGCGTGCTCTGCTCGTCGACCACTGCGCTCCCTCTGGTCTCTGCCTCGGCGAGACCGCCGATCCCGAACCGGCCCCCAACCAGGCCCTGATCCGGGTAGCCGCCACCTCGCTGAACTTTGGAGAGGTCAGCCACGCCGTATCCCAGGCGCCGGACAACGCCGTCTTGGGCTGGGATGCCGCCGGCGTGGTCGAACGCGCGGCCACCGACGGTTCCGGGCCGGCAGCCGGAACGCCAGTGCTCACCCTGGGCGAGAGCGGCGGCTGGGCCGAATTCAGGGCGGTGGACACCGGCATGCTCGGCATCGCGCCCGTCGGCACCGACCTCGGGGCGCTCAGCACCCTGCCGGTTGCGGGAACCAGCGCCCTGCGAGCGTTGCGACGGATCGGCTCCCTGTCCGGCAAGCGCGTTCTCATCACCGGCTCCACCGGCGGCGTCGGACGCTACGCGGTTCAGCTCGCACATCTCGGCGACGCACACGTGATCGCCTCCACAGGCGAACCCGACGCACACGGCAACGACTTGCGCGCACTGGGCGCCGACGAGGTAATCCCAGGACCGGAACACACCGGCGCCCTCGTGGATGCCGTCGTGGACTGCGTCGGGGGCCCTCAACTGGTGCAGGCGTTCGAGAAGCTGGCACCGCACGGCACCCTGATAGCCGTCGGCGATGTCACACTGCAGCCCGTGCACTTCCCGCCCGGCGCGTTCCTGGGCAACGACGGACGCCACGGCCGTTCCATCACCACCTTCCACCTCCAGGACGGCCCCCTTCCCGGCCCGGACCTGACCTGGCTCGCCGACCGCATCGCCGCATCAGACCTGACCCCGCAGATCTCCTGGCGCGGCGACTGGAACCAGGCCGATGAAGCTATAGCCGCCCTGATGGCTCGTCGTCTCCACGGCAAGGCCGTCCTCGACATCACGCCATAGACGACGTTCCCGAAAGTTGCGGGGCGGATTCGTCACCGTGCGTCGCGCAGCTGAAGAAGGTAGGCGGCGGTCAGCGCAACAGCACGGTCCTCGTCGTGCGACAGCTCCGTGAGGGCGCGTGACGCCGTCGTCCCCGGAATGCCCGCCAGCGCTTGGGTCAGCCGTCCGCGTGCGGGCGCTTCGGCAGTGCGGTGGGCGAGGCGGTCGACGAGGCTGGTCGCGATCTGATCGGCCGTCGCGGTGTCGCTCGCCAGCGCGCTCAGGGCGTCGGCCGCATCGGTGTCGTTCCTTCCCACCACGATCATGTCGATGAGCGTCGGAACCGCTTCGGCCACTCCACGTGTCCCGAGCGCCAGAGCCGCATACCCGCGTACCCCGGCGTCGGGGTCCGTGAGAGCGTCCCGCAGGTACGCGGTCGCCGCCCCACCGGGCATCACGGCGAGTGACTCAACGGCACGTTTGCGCACCGCGGCCACCGGTGAGCCGAGGCCCTTGGCCAGCAGTGCCGGGCCGTCGCCGCCCGATTGCGCCAGCGCCCATCGCAGGGCGCCGGCGACGTTCGGCTCCGTCTCCCTCAGTGCCGCCTCGACCAGGGCCTCCACCGGCACCGGAACCCCGCCGACCGAGGAGAGGGCCGCGCGCTGGCGGGCGTTGGCGCTCTGCGACCCCAGCGCCTGGAGGAGCGAAACTACTTGGAGTGCGTCCTCCCAGTCGGCGGGGTCCGCGGTGTCGATCCGGCGCAACCGCGTGAGCAGTTCGGTCTCGGCCGCGATGCGGTCGCTGGTCTGTCGGATGAGGTCGCCGACGAGCGCCGCGGGTGTGAAACCGGGATCGTCGAGCGCGCGCCCGATCTCACGCAGCGACAGACCCAGTGACCGCAGGCTCTCGATGTGGAAGATCCGCCGGATGTCCTTCGCGGAGTACTCCCGATAACCGGAGCCCGTACGCCCCGAGGGCCGCACGAGGCCGAGCGATTCGTAATGCCGGAGCATGCGGGCACTGACCCCGGACCGTCTCGACACCTCACCGATCAGCACGGTTCTCATCGTCCGTCTTGGGGGCTCCGGTGAGGGCAACGACGCGCTTGGCCTCCTCGATGGCCGACTCGAATCCGGCGTCCGGGTCGCGCAGCAGCCGTTGTGTGGCGAGCGCGTGCGCACGCACGCGCGGGTCGGAGGCCGTCGTCGCGGCGCGCAGTGCCGGCACCATCACTTCGCCCAGCGTGACCAGCGCCTGGCTGAGACTCAGTTGGGTGTTCTGTTCACCGCGCCCGAGCTGCGTTGCCAGCACCGTGGCCAAGGCGGACTCCTCGCCTTCCGGTACGAGCACGACCGCGGCCCGCCAGGCGCTCCTCGCCACCTCGTCGTCGGCGTCGGACAACAGGGCCCGTGTGATCGCCGGCCACGCCTGCCGGTCCCCGATCTTGGACAGGGTGTGCAGCGCCTGGCTGCGTGCCTGCGCATGCTCCGAGCGGACTTCACCAAGCAGTTCGGGGAGCGTCAGGGACACCGGGTGGCGGACGAGCGCCCAGGTCAGCATGTCGCGGACGAAGAACTCAGGCTCGATCGCGCATCGCTCGATGAGCTTGCCGACGAAGCGCGGGTCAGGCGCCGTACCGACCGCCAGAGCAGCCCGCAGTCGCACAGACGAACGGCTGTCCTCAAGCCCCTGGAGCGCTCGTGCCGCATCGGTGTCCTGTCTCGTCGTGGTCATCGGGACCACCTCCTCGGGAAGCAGTGAAGACCTTGTCACCGTGTCAGGGTCAAACGGAGTCGGCTGCCCGGTCACGAGGTGCGGGGCGTGATGGTCGGACGCGGAGCCGGTGGCATGGCCGGGGCTCATGCAATGCCGTGCCAGGTGTCGGCGCCGAAGGTGCCTTTGATGTCAGAGGCGATGGTCGTGGGGTCCACCGTGGCTCTCAGGGCGTAGACGGTGGTCTTGCGTGCGGTGCGAACACTGAGGTGTACGGGGCTGTCGCCCGGGTGGGCCGCGAGGATGCGCTTGAGTTCGCCGACGGTCTGTTCGGTGATGCGGTGCGAGGGGAGTGCGAGTCGCACAGGCGGCTTGCCACCGATGTCGGCGGAGGAGATGGGCGCACCGACGGAACTCTCTGACCAGGGACGATGCACCCTTGCGCGGAGATCGTCTCCCACGCTGCCGGAGATCTTTTCCCGCCGGACGAGGCGCCCCTCGCTCGCGACCTGGTCAGAGCGTCCGTCAACTCGTCCCCGTACGACGAGTGTTTCGTCGGTGCCCCAGATGTCGAGGACGGAGAGTTCGCGGCCGAAGATGTTCACCGTCCCGGTCTTCGATCCTGCCCTTGACGGCGATGACGTTGTCTTCGGCCAGTGCGTGTTGCACGAGCCGGTACACGGCGGGGAAGAAGAGGACTTCGATACCGGCGTCGCGGTCCGCGAGGTTCACGATGGCCCAGTGATTGCCCTGCTTGGTCATCTTGAGCTGGATGCCGGTGATCAGTCCGGAGAGCTGTACGCACGGCCATGTACTCGGCCGGGTAGTTGGCCTTGAGGTAGGCGGTCCAGTAGGAGAAGAGGCCGTAGCCGGCGGTGTGGGACTTGTTGCCCGCGTAACCGGAGAAGGGGAGCATGACGTCCCACAGGGCCTTGATTGGGTCGTCGGCACCGCCCGCGGGGTGGAAGGCCTCACCCGCGGCACCGGCGTACACGCCGCGGCGGTGATCCTGTCCAAGACGAAGCTCACCGACCGTATCCCGCTGCCCTGTCGGCCACGACCTGCGGCGCATTCCCCTGCACGACCCGACTCCGGTCTACCCCCACTCGCTGATCTGGCGCGCCGACAACCCCCACCCCGCCCTGGCAGCCCTGCGCGATCACCTCACTTCCGCCTATCCCGGCCGCCCCGACAACGGCGTCTGGACGCCGAGATGGGCCCAGCCCGTCCAGACTGAACACGCATGACCGATCTGGCGACCTTCGGTCTCCAGGAGGGCGGATGACTCCGGTTCCGGCGCGGGCCGTCGAGGACGGCGTTCATCAAAGGCCGTGCCGTTGCGCCTCGGCGTGGTCGACCTGCTCAATGCCGCGCAGTCAAGTAATTCTGAATTGATGTCGCCAGACGAACGGAAATCTTTTCATGAGCGGCGATGGTCGGATGCGTACCGTCAGTCGTCTCTGTCGCACTATCGATCCAGCCATACGCGTTGATGTATACCACCTTCGCGTCTCCAGTGGCATTCCTCGCGCTCACCGTTTCAGATATCTCATTTCTATGAGCACCATTGAACGGCGACATTGCGAAAATCACCGCGCCGGGATAGTACATTCTCGCATTTTCAAGGAACGTCATATATGCGGGCTTGAAATTCGGCGCCCTTGTCCCGGTCGAAGGATCATTCGTACCAAGATTTATCACGAGATAGTCGGGTACATATGTCGAGGTATCCCATTCCGGCACGTTTGATTCACCCGGGACATATTCCGACAGCTTGGAGTAACGGCTCACCATTCCCGTCCCGTCCGGCGCGCCGGATCCCGGTGCCACCGCTATCCCGCCAAATGCAACGGTATTATGAGAAAAGCCCAGCAGTTCAGGCGTTTTAAAGCTGAATGAACTCCCCAGCGAATTGGTCAGCCCCGGCCCGATGTACCCCACCGAAATAGAATCCCCGACAAACTCCATGATCGGCTTTTTGATGCACGGTTTTATGCTTGCGCCGTGGTCGATCTCAAAATACATCAGCTTTGGGAAGGACTGCTGATACTCCGAATAGATCTTCACCGAATGCACCCCCTTCTTAAGGCCCGATGCAATCGTCAACGTACCGCTCGCGTTGATGTTTCGCTGAAATGCCCCTCCATCTACGCTGTAAAGAAGCCTGCAAGTGCCTTCGAGCGTCACAGAAAGAGATGTTCCAGTGAAGCCAAATTCAAGACCGCTTTCATAGTAACCGTAAACATATCCGTTCGCTTGCTCCTGCCAGCGGCCCCGATACCGGATATTTTTGTCAGTCGGCGGAACCAGACCCTTGGCGTACGACACAGAACCATCTGCGTGATACGTGGGCTGGAAGTCAGGCATTACCGCCGGAAGGCTGCCGCCACCGGGGCGCCCCGCTGCGACCGCGAGGTTGGACGCACCCAGAACAATCCCGGCCGCCGCGATTGGCGTTGCCTTGAGGAGCGCCCTCCGGCCGATCCCACCGGCACCTCTGCCCTCGAACTCAGAATTCCGTTCAGACATACCGCGGTCCCCTTTGATGCGTTGTGCGCCTACGCGTGTCCGACGCGCCGTTTCAACGTATTTCGACCCAGGGGAACGGTAGCGACCGGCATCCCGGCAGTCCTTGGACCACGTTGCTCAAACACTGGACAATATTTCCTGGCTTCACCCCACTCACAGGCCTGAGGAAAAACGACGCCGCCGACAATGGCGTCCCGCCGGGTGGTGCAGCCGATCACGTCGCCGGAATCCGCAGGCCGGTGGCGGTGGCTCCGCCCCACCGGGCGCTCGATCCGCCTCAGCACGGTGCCTGGTGGACCACGACGGCGGCCCGGGTCCGGCCTGGGCGACGAGGTGTACGGCTCGAAGGCCGTGCGCCGTGGGCTGCGGCACCGCCGGATCCTGCCGGTGATCTTCCGTAAAGGCGCCCCGGACATCAAGGGCTTGGCCAAGCTCCGCCGCGTCGTCGGGCAGACACTTCGCCCTGCTCCACCGGTTCAAGTGCGCCGGGAGCGACGCCTCGGACTCCACGATGCCCGAGCCCGTGGACCGCCGACGCCGTTGTGCTGGTGACGCATCTGGCGCGTGCCACCCAGCGCCGCGGCATCTTCCCCGAGACATCTCCGTATCCGTTTATGTCGCGATTCTGGACCGAGCCGCGCCGGCCGGTATGGAGCAGGCGGCATTGCCTCGGCCCGCACGCCCGTACAATTTGGTGTCGAACGATCGCAGGCCGTGCGAGCCTGCCGCCCGAAGTCGATGTGAGGGAGGCCCCGTGCCCGGCCAGCGGTCCATCAGCGAGGCGGAGAAGCTCGCGGAGGCGAAGCTCGGTGGCATTCCCGTCCGTCGGGAACAGATGGCCGTGGTGGCCAATATCTACCGCGCCGCTTCCGCGGTGCGTCAGCACCTGGAGAACTCCGTGTTGCGGGGCGCGGACCTGACCTGGACCGCCTTCGTCGTGCTGTGGGTGGTGTGGGTGTGGGGTGAGTCCGAGACCCGGCATGTGGCGGAGGAGGCAGGAATCTCCAAGGGCACACTGACCGGTGTGTCCCGAACCCTGGAGTCACGCGGTCTGTTGCGGCGCATTGATCATCCGACGGACGGGCGTCTTGTGCTGCTGGCCCTCACGAAGGAGGGGGAGGATTTCATGCGCCGGGTGTTCCCCGCCTTCAATGATGAGGAAGCCTTCGTCACGGGCCGGCTGAGCGACGAGGAGTGCCGCACTCTCGCCGAAGGGCTGCGGCGGGTGGTCCTTCAGGTCGAGGAGGACGGCGAGGAACGGCGCAGGTCCCTGCTGGGCGGTGAGGAGCCCGCACCGCGCCGCAGCGGTCGGCGCGCCAAGAGCTGACCGGACCCGATCCCATCAGCCGCGTTCGCCTGCGGCTCTCACCAGCCCTTCGAAGAGGCGCTGCTGTGCCAGGTCCTCGTGTGCGGTGTCCTCCGGATGCCACTGCACGGCCAGGAACCAGCCGTCGGCGTCGGCGAGTTCCACGGCCTCTGCCGTCCCGTCGGCGGCGCGTGCGGTGATGGTCAGCCCCTGTCCCAGTCGGTCCACGTGCTGATGGTGGTAGCAGGACGCCTCTGCCTTGTCGGCGCCGATGGTGCGTGCCAGCGCGGAGTCCGAGGTGAGGGAGACCGGGTGCCGGATGTGGCGGTGCTCGCTTCCGGGACCGCCCATGTCCTGGTGCAGCGTGCCGCCCAGCACGGTGTTGACCACTTGGAGACCGCGGCAGACGGCCAGCAGCGGAAGCCGTCGGGCGAGTGCCTGTCGGGCCAGTTCCAGGTCGAAGGCGTCCTGCTGGTCGTCGACGTCGTAGACGGCTTCGTGGGCATGACCGCCTCCGTAGCGGTGAGGGGCGATGTCGCCTCCGCCGGGAAGCAGAAGGCCGTCGAATCGGGCGAGGCGGGCGGCGACCTCTTCGGGATCGGCGGTTCCGCCCGGGGCGTGCGGGTGGACGGTGACGGGTTCACCGCCCGCGCGCCACACGGCCTCGACCAGGGCGCGGGCGTTGACCTCCGCCGCGTGGCGCAGGGCCGAGGTGGTGGCGGAGAAACGGGCGGGTATCGCGATGAGAGGGCGGTGGGTCACAACTGGATCCAGGTGGTCTTCAGTTCGGTGTACTTTTCCAGGGCGTGTACGGACTTGTCCCGCCCGTTGCCGGATTGCTTCATGCCGCCGAAGGGCACGGTGAGGTCGCCCTCCTCGTAGCAGTTGACCCAGACCGTGCCGGCCTTGAGGGCGCGGGAGACCTGGTGGGCGGTGGACAGGTCGGAGGTCCACAGGCCGGCCGCGAGTCCGTACTCGGTGTTGTTGGCGAGGGCGACGGCCTCCGCGATGTCGTCGAAGGTGAGGACCGACAGCACCGGCCCGAAGATTTCCTCGCGCGCCAGGCGGCTGCCTGGCGCGACGTGGTCGAAGACGGTCGGTTCGAGGTAGACACCGCCGGAGTCGGTCAGGGTGCGCGCCCCGCCTGTGCGCAGACGGGCACCGTCCTCCACTCCGGTACGGACATGGTCGAGTACGCGGGTGAGATGGTGCTCGCCGACCAGCGCGCCCATCTCGGTGGCGGGGTCGAGGGGGTCGCCCACCCGGAGCGTGCGTACGCGCTCCACGACGGCCTCGGTGACTGTGTCGGCGATGGAGGAGTGCACCAGCAGCCGCGAGGGAGCGGTGCACATTTCGCCCTGGTTGAAGAAGATGCCCCAGGCGGCCGTCGCCGCGGCCCTCTCCAGGTCGGGAGCGTCGGGCAGGACGATATTGGGTGACTTGCCGCCCAGCTCCAGCCAGACGCGCTTGAGGTTGGAGTCGGCGGAGTAGCGCAGGAAGTGGCGTCCCACGGCAGTGGAGCCGGTGAAGGCCAGGACGTCGACGTCCGGGTGGGTGCCGAGGGCGCGGCCTGCCACCGGTCCGTTGCCGTTGACGACGTTGAGTGCTCCTGGGGGCAGCCCCGCTTCCAGAGCGATACGGGCGAGCAGCAGGGCCGACAAGGGTGAGTTCTCGGATGGTTTGAGAACGACTGTGCAGCCTGCGGCTAGGGCAGGGGCGACTTTCCATCCGGCGAGTGTGAGGGGGAAGTTCCAGGGCACGACCGCGCCGACGACACCGACCGGTTCCCGGGTGACCAGGGCGAGCGTGTCCGGTGGTGTGTGCGGTGACTCGTCGGTGAGTTTGTCGGCGAGCTGGCCGTACCAGCGGAACGTGTTGATGACGGCCCTGAGTTCGATGTCGTGGGCGTCGGTGATGGGCTTGCCCATCTCCAGGCTGACGGTGAGTGCCAGCTCGGCCCGGTGTTCTTCGAGGAGGTCGGCGAGGCGCACCAGCACCCGTCCCCGTTCGCCGGGGGCCAGGCGTGGCCATGGGCCGGTGTCGAACGCCCGGCGTGCCGCGGTGACGGCGGCGTCGATCTCGGCCGCACCGCCGTCGGCGACTTCGGTCAGGACCTGGCCGTCGCGGGGTGAGACCGAAGCGAAGGTGCTGCCGGCACCGGCTTCCTCTGCGCCGTCGATGAAGTGCGATCCGGACAGTTCCAGCGTTTCGGCTTTGCTGAGCCATTCGTCAAGGGTGGTCATGCGGTTGCTCCAGAACAGGTGGGTGACTGACTCATGGGAGGAAACGGCGCCGCCCGCCCCGGCGCCGCCTCCGTGCGGTCGGCGGTGGCGGGGTCATCCGTCGCATGGACACAACCTGCGATCGACGGAGCATGCCGGCCGCTGAGGCAAGCCATTGCAGCAGTTGACAAGGGGGTGGCGCGGAAAATCAGGCCGACCGTGGGAGCAGAGAGGGGAGGGTCAGCCTTCGGCGGGGTTCTCGGCCA
This sequence comes from Streptomyces sp. NPDC001508, assembly GCF_040298665.1. Lineage (NCBI taxonomy): Bacteria > Bacillati > Actinomycetota > Actinomycetes > Kitasatosporales > Streptomycetaceae > Streptomyces > Streptomyces sp. NPDC001508. Next base: position 62,762 of record NZ_JBEPAP010000036.1, on the reverse strand, counting down.
GCCCTTCGAGCAAGGCCCTGAGTTCCGACAGCGCCTCTTCCGTGACCTCGCGCTCGCCGAAGACCAACTGGTGCAGCACCAGTCCCTCCAGCGCGGCGAAGACGAGCCGGGACATTCCGCGGCTCACCGTCCGGGACGTCATACGGGACAGCTCGCGCCGGCTGGCCTCGAAGTACTCCTCGTACAGTCTCCGCAGGTGCGGCAGCAACTCCGGCCTGCGCCGCGCCTCCAGCAGCAGTTCGTACTGGAACGCCTGCAGTTCGGGACCCGACTCGACCATGTCCGTGAGCCCGCTGACGAAGTCGGCCGCCTTGCCAGTGCCGGTGTTGAGCGCGCTGCTGCTCAGGGACGTACGGATGGCATGGGTGACAGCCTCCTCGATCAGCGCGTCCCGCGAACCGAAGTGGTGCACGACCAGCCCATGGGTGACGCCGGCCTCCTCCGCCACAGCCCGGTAGGTGAGCTTGCGCAGACCACCGCGGGCCACCACGCGGACAGCGGCCTCCAGCAGGGCCACCCGGCCCGTCCCGTACTGGTTCACGCGCTTGCGGGTGCGGCGCTCACCGGCGGGCTCGGCGGAGTCGGTCATGCCGTCGACCCTACCCGCCCCTCGCCTCAGCGCTTGGGTGGCCTGACGCCGCGGAACTCCCAGTCGCCGCCGAGGGCGGTGGACAGCACCTCCTCGGACTCGGTGGGCTGGGCGCCGACGTCGGCCCGGATGGCGGTGGGGCCGGTGACGATGTGGTTGGTGAGACGGCCGAGCCCTTCGACCTCCACCTCCACGACATCCCCGGGCCGCACGGGGCGGGAGTTGGCCGGCGTACCCGACAGCAGTACGTCACCGGGGTACAGGGTGATGGTGCGGGCGATGTCGGCGACCAGGTAGTGCATGTCCCATGTCATCTCGTCGGTCGAACCGTCCTGGACCACCTCGCCGTTGACGTAGGTGCGCAGCCGCTTTCCGTGGAAGTCCCAGTCGGTGACCAGTCCCGGACCGAGCGGGCACAGGGTGTCGGACCCCTTCACCCGGAGCATCGAGCCCGCGTCGGTGTCCCGGAAGTCATGCAGACCGTAGTCGTTGGCGACGGTGTACCCGGCGATGTACTCCCCGGCGTCGGCCGGATCGATGTTGCGTGCGAGCTTCCCGATGACGATGGCGACCTCGCCCTCGTAGTTGAGCCACTGGCAGCCCTCGGGGCGGACGACGGCGCCCCGGTGGCTGTTCAGTGCCGAGGTCGGCTTGTGGAAGTAGGTGGGGGTGTCGGGCAGTCCGATCCGGAACTCCTCGACGCGGCTGCGGTGGTTGAGGTGGACGGCGATGACCTTGGACGGCACCACCGGGGGCAGGTGCTGGGCGTCCGCGGTCTTCACACGGCGGCCGTCGTCGGCGAGGAGTTCGTCCCCGTCGACGGTGACATGGACGGCGGCGCCGTCGAGGAGGATGCGGCGGTACTCGGGCATGGCGGGGCTCCTAGCTGCGGCTGTGCGGGGTGCGCGGGGTGGGGGCGGTGAGCGTGGTCGGACCGGTTCCGGTCCAGCCGTCGGCCGGGCGGTCGAACCAGAGGTGAACCTGACCGGTGCCGATCGAGTTCTCGTACGCGCCGTACTGGCGGGCTCGGGCGGTGCACGCCCCTTCACCGAGGGCGCCTGCCATCATCAGGTAGTGGAAGAACTTCGCCTCCGGCTTGTACTTCCAGAACGCGTCCATCGTGTCGAGGACCCTGTCGTGGCGGCCTTCCTTGAACCAGGCGATGCGCTCGTGGTCCGCCTCGCGTGCTTCGGGTGTGAAGATGTGGATCGGGTCGCCGGCCTCGTGGTCGCGCAGCTCACGCAGTGGCCAGAACGTGTGGGAGAGGGCGCCGGAGGCGATGAGCAGCACCCTGCGACCCGGGGTGGCGGCGATGCCGTCGGCCAGGGCCCGCCCCAGCCGCAGATGGTCCTCCATGTCGCCGGTCTGGCAGACACCGATGGTGACCCAGCGTTTGTCCGGCAGGCCCTCGCCGAGGAACTTCCACAGGTTGATCGTGGCGTAGTAGATCGGCAGATACTCGTCATCGATCGCGGTGATCCAGGTACCGTGCTTGTCGGCGAACGACGCGATGTTGTGGGCCAGTTCGGCATCGCCCGGGAAGTCGTAGGGCATCCGGCACATGCCGCGGGGCAGTTCTTCGGAGGTGAACAGGCCCGCGCGGCGTGGCTGTGCGGTGACGACGAACTCGACGGTGGTCGCCCAGTGGGAGTCCAGGACGACGACGGTGTCGTAGTCGTCCCGCTCGAAGACGTCCTCGCGCAGCTGCCGCAGTCCTGTGACGAGGGTGATCTCCTTGCCCTCGTTCAGTTCCAGGCGGGTCTCCAGCGGCAGCACGATGGTGGGTACATGGGCGAGCAGTCCCGCCCCGACGATCTCACCCATGGTCCTTCCAACCCTTCGGCGCGGTCACGGTGTTCTTCACGTCACAGTAGAAGTCGAAGCTCCAGGTGCCGCCCTCACGGCCGACGCCCGAGTGCCGGCTGCCGCCGAAGGGGGCCTGGAGGTCGCGGACGAAGAAGCAGTTGACCCAGACGGTGCCCGCCACCAGCTGTGCGGTGACGCGTTCGGCGCGTTCGTGGTCGCCTGTGGCGACGGTGGCGGCCAGACCGAAGCGGGTGTCGTTGGCCAGCCGGATCGCCTCGTCCTCGGTGGCGAAGGTCTGGAGCGTCAAGACGGGACCGAAGACCTCCTCCTGGACGATCTCGGAGTCCTGGGTGACATCGGTGAGCAGGGTCGGCGTGTAGTACTGGCCGTCGCCCCGGTGGCCGCCGACGACCACGCGGGCCCCGGCCTCGATCGCCCGTTGCACAAACCCGTCGATCTTGTCGAGCTGGCGGGGGTGGATGGTCGGGCCGATGTCGGTGGCCTCCTCCCGCGGGTCGCCCTGTCTCAGTGCCGCGGCCTTCGCCACGAAACGGCGGGTGAACTCCTGCGCGAGGGACTCCTCGACCAGGATGCGGGTCGCGGCCAGGCAGACTTGGCCCGCGTTGTCGTACTGCTCGACCGCCAGGTCGACGGCCAGCTCCAGATCGGCGTCGGCGAACACCAACAGCGGGGACTTTCCGCCCAGTTCGAGACTGAGCGGGGTCAGGTTGGCGGCAGCGGACACGGCGATGCGCTGGGCCGTCGGTACGGATCCGGTGAAGCTGATCCGGCGGACGTCCGGGTGGGAGGTGAGGGCGTCGCCGATCTCGGAGCCGTAGCCCTGCACGACATTGAGGACACCTGGCGGAAGCCCTGCCTCGGCCGCGATGTCGGCGAGCAGTGACGCGGTCAGCGGGGACCACTCGGCGGGCTTGAGGACGACGGTGTCACCGGCGGCCAGCGCCGGGGCGATCTTCCACGTGGCCAGCATCAGTGGGGCGTTCCACGGAGTGATCAGCACACAGGGGCCGGCGGGATCCCAGCTGACGGTGTTGGTGTGGCCGCGGGTGTCGAAGTCCTCGTGTTCCAGCTTCAGCAGCCAGTCGGCGAAGAAGCGGAAGTTGTGCGCTACCCGGGGCATGACGCCGCGCCGATGCGAGCGCAGGAGGGCGCCGTTGTCGCTGGTCTCGACGATGGCCAGTTCTTCGAGGCGCTTCTCGACGCCGTCGGCGACGGCGTGCAGCAGGCGGGCGCGCTCGGTGCGCGGGGTGGTGGCCCAGCCGGGGAAGGCGGCCTTCGCGGCGGCGACGGCCGCTGCGGCCTCCGTCGCGGTGCCCCGCGCGATCTCGCCCAGCGTGCTGCCGTCGATGGGGGAGACGTCGGTGAAGGTCTCGGCGGAGGCGACACGTTCGCCGCCGATCCAGTGCCGGGTGTCGACCGTGACTCCGGCGATGGTGCTGATGTGTGCGCTCATGTCCTGGGGCTCCTGTCGGTCGGTGCGCGGTGGGGGCTCACTCGGCACCGGAGGTGTTCGACTCCAGCAGTCGGCCGCCGTCCCACACGACGCCGACCTGCCGGTAGTACGCGGCGATCGGCTCGCGGATCTCCAGCCGGGCCAGTTCTTCGGTGGGCGCCTCGAACAGCTCCAGGGCGGCGTCGCCGACCCAGGGCTGTCCGCCTTCGAAGGCGGCGGCGCCGGACTCGATCAGCTCGTCGAGGGCGAGGCCCTTGCCCTTCTCTATGGAGGGCAGCCAGCGGTGGTGGGCCATCGGGTGGCCGTTGACGAAACCGTTGGTCTCGGAGGGCTCGCGCAGGGTGACCACGGCCTGGGCCAGGCGTCGGTCGGCGGCGGCGAGGGTGGCGCCGAAGCGGGCGCCGGGCTCGATGCGGGGAGCGGGCCCATAAGGGTGGGGGCGGGTCTGGTGGATGGAGCCGAGCTTCTTCGGGTAGCCCTGGTGCAGTCCGCGGGCGATGGCGAAGTCCTTGTCCACCCAGATGTAGACACAGCGGGTGTAGGTGTGTCCCTTGTACTGGCAGCGGACGACCGCGAACGCCTCCTTGTACTGGGAGAGCACCGGGTCGAGCAGCTCATCGCCGGATGCGCCGCAGGACTGCCAGTCGGCCCAGATCAGAGCCACCGCGCCGGGGTCCTCGTCGGCGAGTTCCAGCGGCTCGGGCAGCAGCTCCCGCACCCGGGCCGGGTCGGTGCGGTACTCCACGGTGAGCAGATCGCCGGAGTAGCGCCAGGGCGGGGAGGGGATCAGCGAGGCGGTGCCGCTCGCTGTCTTGGGGTGGAAGTATCCACGGACACGGGTCACTTGGGATTCCTTATGCGGTGAGGGCGGGCTGCTTGAGCAGTTCGGCGCGATAGCGGGCGGCGGCGGCCGCGGCTGCCGGGCCACCGAGTGCGACGACGCCGATCAGCCGGCCGTCGGTGTGGTAGCCGACCAGGACGTCGCCGTCGGGGGCGCCGTCCAGCACGCGCACGTCCTGTCGGCCGAGGGCCGGGGCGCCGAAGGACTGGAGGCGGAAGTCGTGCTGGTCGCTCCAGAAGGTGGGCAGAGGAGCGAAGGGCGGGAGATCGGCCCGAGCGCCGTCGAGGTGCGCGGCGAGCACGCGGGCGGCGTGTTTGGCGGTGTCGGTCGGGATCGACCAGTGTTCGACGCGGCGGGGCACACCGTCGTAGCGGGCGTTGGGGAAACGAGCGACATCACCGACCGCGACGACGTCGGGGCGCCCGCCGACGCGCAGGTGCTCGTCGGTGAGGACCCCGTCGGTCAGGTCGAGGCCGTTGCCGTCGAGCCATTCGACGTTGGCGAGGGAGCCGACCGACTCGACCACGACGTCCGCGGCGAGGACAGTGCCGTCCGAGAGGGCGACACCCGTCACCCGGTCCTCGCCCTCGAATCCGCTCACGCCGGCGCCGAGGGCGAAGCGGATGCCGTGCTGTCGGTGGCGCTTGAGCAGTGCCGTGCCGAGCAGCTCACCGAGCGGCCCGACCATGGGCAGCGGCAGCGGATCGACGACAGTGACGTCGACGGCGCCGAGCTTCACGGCCGTCGCGGCCACCTCGCAGCCGATGAATCCGGCGCCGATCACGACCACACGTGCGCCCGGCCTGGCCAGCGCCTCGCGCAGTCCTCGGGCATCGGCGAGGGTGCGAACGGTGTGCCGCCCGGTGAGCGGGCCGGGGCAGCGCAGCCGCCGGGGTCTCATACCGGTGGCCACCACCAGACCGCCGTACGACAGCGTCTCCCCGTCATCCAGTTCTACGACGCGCCGGTCGAGGTCGGCCGCGACGACCCGGGTGCCCAGCCGCCACTGCACATCCGCGACGCTGGCCCGGGGCCGGAAGGTGAGCGACTCGAAGGGTGCCTTGCCGGCCAGGACCTCCTTGGAGAGGGGCGGCCGGTTGTAGGGCATATGAGGTTCGTCCCCGACCAGGGTGATCGGTCCGGCCCAGCCGGCGGCGCGCAACTGCTCCGCGGCGCGCAGGCCGGCCATGGACGCACCGGCCACGACGACGCCTTCGCTCATGGCTCAGCCCTCGATCCGGATGGCCTGGAGCGGGCAGACGTCGGCAGCCTCCTCGACCTCCTCGCGCAACGCTTCGCCGGGGTCAGGGACGTAGGCAAGGTGTCCGGCGTCGTCGAACCGGAAGACGTCCGGGGCGGCGAAGACGCACTGGCCATGGTCCTGGCACTTGTTCATGTCGACGACGACCTTCATGGCCGGTCCTCCTGGTGCTGAGTGGGCGTCGGAGCGAATCGAGAAGCGGGGCCCCGGACAGCGGGGGCCGGGCCCCGGCCAACGGGGCGTGGTTCATCTCACCCCAGTTCGTTTGATCTCAAACAATCTAGAAGCGACCCTCTGCCTGGTCAATAGCTATCCGTGTGGATAAATTCTTGCGACAGAACCCTTGCGGGAAGATGACACGACTCCTACCGTTTGACGCCAAACAACAGGGGGTCTGCTGCCGGATCCGCAGTCCGAGGCCCGCGCGCCTCCATCCTGGAACTCGACGGCGTCCGCCACCGCGCTCTGCGCAGCCTGCTGCAGCGGCAGTTCGGTGCGAGCGTCATCAACAGCTACGCCGACTTCCTGCGCGGCCTGACCGCCACCACCTTGGACGCGGCTCTGGCCAAGGGCACCTTCGACTTCGTCAAGGAGGTCTCCGCCGACTTTCCCATCAACGTCCTGGCCCGGCTGCTCGACGTGCCGCCCGAGGACAACCAGCAGCTGATCGACTGGGGCAACCGCATCATCGGCAACACCGATCCTGACTACGCCGATGTCCTGCTGCACAGCGAGGAGAGCGAGCAATACCGCGACCTGCCCTTCCGCTCCCCCGCATCGCTCGAAGTGTTCGAGTACGGACGCGAGTTGGCCCGGCAGCGGCAGGGCGGCCACGGCACCGACCTGATCTCCAAGCTGGTCAACGAGACCCCGCGCGACGGCGTCCCGCTCTCCGCGCAGGACTTCGACAACTACTTCCTGCTCCTGGTGGTTGCGGGCAACGAAACCACCCGCCACACCATCACCCACTCCGTGCTGGCCCTGCTCCAGCACCCGGAGCAGCTCGCCCGCCTGCGCGACGACCCCTCACTGATCCCCACGGCGGTCGAGGAGTTCCTGCGATGGGCGTCCCCCGTCTACCACTTCCGCCGCACCGCCACACGCGACGTCGAACTCGGCGGCAAGCAGATCAAGGAAGGCGACAAGGTCGTCATGTGGTTCGCCTCCGGCAACCGCGACGAGGACGTCTTCGGCAACCCCTACGACTTCGACGTCACCCGGCAGGACAACGACCACATCACCTTCGGCAAGGGCAGCCCCCATCTGTGCCTGGGCAACCTGCTGGCCCGCACCGAGATCCGCATCATGTTCGAAGAGCTGATCCCGCGCCTGGCGGACATCAGGCTGGCCGGAGACATCCCGCGCGTGCGCTCCAACTTCGTCAACGGCATCAAGCATCTGCCGGTCCAGGTCACGCTGACCTGAGCAGCGAACCCGCCGGCGCACGTCGCACGACGTCGCGTCGGCGGGAGCCGACTCTCCCATCCCGGACGGATCCCGGCCCCGAGCAGGTCATGAAAGGCACTGAGGCACATGGTTGACACAGCAACACCGGCGAAGAGCGATTCCGGGGCCGGTACGGACACGATCATCGACGCGCGCGCATGCCCGCCGATTCCGGCATTCCTACAGGATCGGACATGGACCCGGTTCGCGGGAACTCTCGACGGCGTACGGTCGCGCGGCTGGACGGTGGACGGGGCGATGAACTCGCCCGATGTGAGCACGTATCTCGACGAGTGCAAGCGGCTCGGCATCACACGCGCGGGCCTCACCGCCCGCGTGCCGAACGATGTATGGGGTGGGCGGGGAAACGTTCCGGTATTCGAAGCCGTCGCCCAGCGGCCGGAGTTCTTCTTCGCCTACGGGGCGGTCGACGCGCTGGCGGCGGATCCGGGTGCGGCAGTGCAACAGCTCAAGGACCGCGGTGTCCGGGGTGTCGTCGTCGAGCCGGGTCTCGCACACACCGCCCTGCACATAGACGACCGGCGCGTTGATCCGGTCTATGACGCCTGCCAGTCCATCGGCTTGCCGCTGCTGCTGATGGGGGGCGGAGAGACGGGGCCGGATCTGAGCTACAGCGATCCCCTGCGGCACGAGCAGGTGGCGATTCGCTTTCCCCGGCTGCAGATCGTCTATATGCACGGGGGATGGCCGTTTGTGCAGGCGGCATTGGGCGTCGCGTTTCGGCGGCCCAACGTATGGATGATGCCCGACGTCTACTTTCCCGGGTTGCCCGGAGAGCAGGACTACCTCCTGGCCATGAGGACGTATTTGCAGGACCGTTTCCTCTTCGCCAGCAACTACCCGTACTGCCCGTTGACTCAGATCGTTGAGCGCTATCACGGCTTCGGCCTGCCCGACGACCTTCTCACCAAGGTTCTGCACGGCAACGCGAGGCGACTCTTCTTCGCGGATGCCGACGGCGCAGGACGCTGACCGCACCCGTATCCCCCGACAATCCGCCCGTCAACGACCTCGCGCACCAGGTCCCGTACCGGGCTCACACTTTCGACGACGAAAGAGGACCTGATGAGTGATCAGAGTGCTGTCACGGCCCCAGGGCCGAAGAGAGCCCGGGCCGTTGACGGGAAGCCGTCTCGGCCGGCTACCGCGGAGCAGGCCGAGGGCAAGCTCCCGCGGACGAATCGGTGTACTCGAACTGACCTTGACGGTACTGGCGTTCTCCGCCCCCATGGTGGTCGTCACCGGCCCCACGCCGTTCGTCATCATGTTCGGCGGCGTCGGCGCACCCCTGGCCTTTGTACTGGCCATGGTCGTGCTGCTGTTCTTCACCGTCGGCTACACCGCCATGAGCCGCTACCTGCCCAACCCAGGCGCCTTCTACGCCTACATCACGGCGGGCCTCGGCAAGATGACCGGTCTCGGCTCCAGCTTCCTTGCCCTCTTCGTGTATCTCGCGTTCGCCGTCAGCACATACGCGTTCTTCGGGGTCGTCGCCAAGGGCCTCGTGGAAGGTGCGCTCCACGGACCGGTGCTCGCGTGGTACGTCTACGCGCTGGCAGGCATCGCCGCCACCGGCGTCCTCGGCTACTTCCGGATCGATCTGTCGGCAAAGGTCCTGTCGGCCGTGATGGCCTGCGAGGTCCTCCTCGTCGGAGCGTTCGATGCCAAGATTCTCTGGACGGGCGGTGCCGACGGCCGCTCGTTGACGCCCTTCGCCTGGAACTCGCTCACCTCGGGGTCGGTGGGCCTGGCGATGCTGTTCGCGGTCATGTGCTTTGTGGGCTTCGAGGCAACCGCGGTCTTCCGCGATGAGACCAAGGATCCGCAGCGCACCGTCCCTCGCGCCACATATCTGTCCGTGGCGACCATCGGTGTCTTCTACGTGATCGCCGCATGGTGTCTCATCCTGGCTTACGGCACCGACCGCGCCCCGGCTGAGGCGAAGGCCAACTTCGTCACCATGTTCTCCAGTGCGGCCCACAGCTATCTCGGAGCCTGGGCGAGCGATGCCGTCACGGTCCTGGTGGTCACATCGGCCTTCGCCGCCCTCCTCGCAGGACAGAACATCCTGGCCCGCTACTGCCACTCCCTGGGCGTCGACCGCGCCCTCCCGTCAGGACTGGGCAGAGTGCACCCTCGGCATGGATCGCCCTATGTCAGCTCGATCACCGTCACGGCAGTCATGCTGATCGCCACCGTGATCACCGCGTTCACGGTCAGTGACCTGGCCGGGGCATACGGCAGTCTGGCCGGCGCCGCGGCCTTCGGGGTGATGGTGCTGATGTTCCTGACGAATCTGGCTGTTGTCCTCTACTTCCGCAAGCAGCCGCACATCACGGGTGTGTCGGCCTGGCACAAGCTCATAGCCCCTCTTCTGAGCGGCGTGGGTCTGGGAGCGGTGCTGTGGCTCTCCCTGACCAACTTCACGACCATGACGGGCGGTTCCATGGCTTCCGCGGTCGTGCTTCAGGTGGTGATCTGGGCGGTATTCGTCGGCGGAGTGGCCCTGGCCGCGTTGTACCGGATCAAGCGACAGGACGTGTACGCACGCATCGGCCGGCAGCAGGCGGAGTGATCCGTCCTCTTCAGCGCCGGCAGCAAAAGAGTTTGTGACGTGGAAAGGAGCCGTGGCATGCGCAATGAGGTAACCGACAAAAGGAAGGGGCGCCTTGAGGGAAAGGTCGCCTTCGTCACCGGAGCGGCCGGCGGGCTCGGCCGAAGCCACATCCGGCGATTGGCAGAAGAAGGCGCCGACTTGGTCATCGTCGACATCTGTCGGTCCGTGGACAGCGTGCCCTACCCGCAGTCGACCCCGGAAGAGCTGCACGACGCGGTGGCGGAGGTCCAGGCTCTGGGCCGCCGCGTCGTGGCGAGGCAGACGGACGTCCGCGACCGTACGGCCTTGCAGGAGGCGTACGACGCGGGCCTCAAAGAGTTCGGGAGAATCGACATCGTAGTCGCCAACGCCGGGATCGCGCCGATGCTGGTCGACGACAAATTGGAGGCGTGGCACGACGCCCTCGATGTCAACCTCACCGGCACCTTTCACACCATCGAGGTGGCCATCCCGGCCATGGTGGCGGCCGGCGAGGGCGGTTCGATCGTGATCGTCAGCTCCACCGCAGGACTGGTGGGGATCGGCGGGGCGAGCAATGGGGGTCTGGGCTACGCCGCCTCCAAGCACGGTGTGGTCGGGCTGATGCGCACCTATGCCAACAACCTCGCCCGCCACAGCATCAGGGTCAACTCGGTGCACCCCACCGGCGTGGCGACCCGCATGATCACCGACCCGGCCATCGTCGACTTCGTCGCTCAGGACCCGATCCTGTCCGAGGAAGCGCCGAACGCCCTTCCCGTGGACACGGTCGAACCGGTCGACGTGTCGAACGCCATCCTGTGGCTGGTCTCGGACGAAGCCCGCTATGTCACCGGTGTCACGCTGCCCGTCGACGCCGGGTTCATCAACCGCCGCTGATCCGCCGAGCCGGACGAGGCATGGTCCGGAGAGGAACACCATGAACGACCAGTACGCAGACACGATCTTGATGGGCGGGCGCGTCAGGGCAGCGTCGGGCTGGGCCCAAGGACTCACCGTACGCGCCGGTGTCATCGAGGTGGTCGGCAGCAACGAGGACGTCCTGCGCCAGCGAGGGCCGTCCACACGGGTGATCGATCTGGCCGGCGACACCGTGCTTCCCGGCCTGCATGACCTGCACGTGCATCCCATCTACGCCGGCATCAGGGAGCGGCGCTGCAGAATCCCGCAGGGCTCGAACCTGGCCGAGACCCTTCGCATCGTGGCACAACACGTGGCGCAGGCGGCTCCCGGCGAGTGGGTGCTCGGCGGACAGTGGGACGCATCGGCGCTGGGCGGCGTTCCGGACCGGACCATGCTCGATTCGGTCGCCCCGGACCATCCCGTCCTCCTGGAGGACACCAGCGGACACAGCTCATGGGCGAACACCAAGGCGCTTGAGGCGGCGGGCGTCGGCCCCGGCACACCCGACCCGGAGGGCGGCATCTTCGAGAGGGATGCCGCTGGGAATCCGAACGGCGTGCAACGCGAGACCGCCGCCGACAGGCTGGCGGCTGCGGCTCCCAAGCCGACCGACGACGAGGTGGAGGCGGCCTTGGACTGGGCTCTCTCCGAGATGCTCTCCTACGGGATCACGTCGTTCACCGAAGCCGCGGTCGGCTTCACCGCCGGGCCACGCCCCGAACTGCGCGCCTACGCCAGGCTCGCCGAACGCGGAACCCTCAAGCAACGAGTCCGTCTGTGCCTCGTGTGGTCCCCCAACAACCCCGAATGCGAAGACGTGATCGCGGCACGCAACTTCTACGCCCACAGCCGCGTCTCGCCCGACTGCGTGAAGATCTTCCTCGACGGCGTCCCGACCGACAGCCACACAGCGGCCATGATCGACCCCTATGTCGACACGGTGCAGGGGCGGGACGACGAGGCCAGTCGATATGGACTGCTGGAGATCGCGCCCGCGGTCCTCGACCGGGCAGTGACCCGATTCGACCAGATGGGCCTCACGGTCAAGTTCCATGCCGCCGGCGATGCGGCGGTGCGAGCGGCGCTGGGCGCGATCGAGGCTGCCCGCACCGCCAACGGCCCCGGTCCACAGATGCACAACGTGGGCCACTGCACGTTCGTGTCGCAGACGGACATCCAGCGGGCTTCGAACCTGGGCGCGACGTTCGAGGTCTCCCCCTATCTGTGGCAGCCGGCACCCATCTGCGACGACATCGCCATGGCGGTCGGCCCGGACGTCATCGAACGAGTCTGGCCCGTACGCGAGATGCTCGAAGCCCATGCGCTGGTCGTGCCGGGTTCGGACTGGTCGGTCGTGCCATCGGTGAACCCCTGGACAGCCATCGAGACGCTCGTCACCCGCCAGGAGCCAGGGGGCAGCGCCACCTCTTTCGGCAAGGATCAAGCCATCACCCTGGAGCAAGCCATCGACATGTTCACCATCAACTCCGCGCGCCAGGAGGGCGCGGCACACCGCCTCGGGCGCATCGAACCGGGCATGCTCGCCGATGTCATCGTCGTCGACCAGAACCCCTTCGAAGTGCCGATCACTCAAGTCCACGCCACCGTGGTCAAGATGACGTTCATCGAAGGGGAGCCCGTCTACGCCCTCCGGGCGCGGCAGTCGGGTCAGGGTTCCGTCTGAGCACGCGCAGTGAACCCCGGTGTCGGCCGACTGTCTCTGGGACCGCTGCCGGCGAGCGACACCAGTGAAATCGGCGGGCATACAGAACCGCGGGGTCGGCCGTAGGTCGGTGGTAGGGGTCAACTGCCTTGCTGGCGGCTGAAGATGACCGCTGTCCTTCCGTGCCCGCCCGCGCCGGGGCCGTTGGAGGACTACACGGCCCGGTTCGACGCCCGCTTCTTCAGCGCCGCCGGCGGCAGGGCGCAAGTGTCCGACGGGGCTGCCGACGCTACGGGAGCGGAACAAGACGATCACCTGCCCGCTGCACGTCGCTTCTCCCGGGCAGGTGTCGTGCACAGAGGCGGAACCCCCACCCCGCGAAAAGTTGCGCGGTACGAAAGTTTTCGTGGCGCGCACTTTCTGCTAACGTACCGGGCATGAGCGGTCTTCGGGAACGGAAGAAGGAAGCCACGCGCGCAGCGCTGAGCTGGGCCGCGGTCCGGCTCACCGTCGAGCGCGGGTTGAGTGCGGTCAAGGTCGAAGACATCGCCGCGGCGGTCGGCGTGTCTCCGCGCACCTACAACAACTACTTCTCCAGCAAGGCCGAGGCGATTGCGTTTCGCTACCTTGAGCGTTCCTTGCGGCTCGCGGCCGAGCTGCGCCACGGACCGCCCGGTGAGCCCTTGTGGGAGGCAATCACCCGTGCGGCGCTACGGCAGCTGGAGCCTGGTCCCGAGGTGGAGCACATGCCGCCCCAGGGGCCCGATGAGTGGGCGGCCGGCCTGCGGGTGATGCTGGCCGAACCCGCGCTGGAGGCCGAGCTGCTGCGTGCGAGCAAGACCGCGGAGAAGGAGCTGGCCGCAGCGATCGCCGACCGCACGGGCACGGATCCCGAGTCCGATCTCTACCCTCGCCTGGTGGCCGCGAGCGTGATGGCCGCCAACAATGTCGCCCTCGAACTGTTCGTACAAGGCGGCACGGGCGAGCCGATGGAGGTCCTGCTGCCCCGGGCTCTGCGCATGGTGGCCACCGGACTCCCCACTCCGTAGGTCCCTCCTTTCCACCCCGAACAGGGGCTGCCGCTTGCAGCCTCTGTCCCTCCATGCCCTGAAAAGGGGAATTGTCATGCTTGATGTGGTAATCGTCGGTGGCGGCCCGAACGGGTTGATGCTCGCCTGCGAGCTGGCACTGGCCGGGGTGCGTCCGGTCGTGCTGGAGCGTCTCGCCGGCCCGAAGACCGAGCCCCGGGCGAACGGTCTGGTCGGTCAGGTGGTGCGCATGCTCGACCGACGTGGCCTCTACGCCCGCATCAGCGGATCCGGCGAACCGCCCCGGCCCGCGCCCCGCTATATGTTCGGCGCGTTCACGCTGGACCTCACAGGTGTCGATGACAACCCCGTGAGCCTGCTCCCGGCACCGCAGGAGCGGATCGAAAAGGTCCTCGCCGAACGCGCCGTGGAACTCGGTGTCGACCTCCGCAGGGGGCAGGAAGTGGCCGATCTGCACCAGGACGGCGACGTCGTGCGGATCACCCTTGCCGACGGTGAGACTCTCACCGCCCGTTACCTGGTGGGGGCTGACGGAGGGCACAGTATGGTGCGACGCCTGTCCGGCATCGGCTTCCCCGGCGTGACCACCGACGACTTCATCACCCGCTCGGCAAACGTGTCCGTGGCGGACGAATATCTGGGCCCGGACGGCGACCTGCGCGTTCCCGGCTACGGGAGCCTGCCACCTCTGCTGTACGTACGCACGGAGCGCGGCACCATCGCGTGGGGCCTGCTGCCTGGTCGAGTGCCTGTCCTCAACACCACTGAAACCGGTACGCCGGACGAGCACACCTCCCCGATGACCTTCGAAGAGATGATGGCGAGCGCCGAACGCGTGCTGGGCGTTCCCGTCCCGCTGGGTCCGCCGCAGGGCGAGGGACCGCATCTGCTTCGACGGCTTGTCGGCGGAAACACCCGGCTGGCAGAGCGCTACCGGGACAGGCGGGTACTGCTCCTGGGCGACGCGGCCCACGTGCACTCGGCGATCGGCGGACCAGGACTCAACCTCGGACTGCAGGACGCGGTCAACCTCGGTTGGAAGCTGGCCGCCACCGTGCGGGGGTGGGCCCCCGACGGTCTGCTCGACACCTACGATGAGGAACGTCGGCCGGTGGCGGAACACGTCGTGGCCTCGACCCTGTCCCAGTCGGCACTGATGCGCCCCGGACCGGAGGTCAGTGCCCTGCGGACCGTCTTCGGCGATCTGCTCGCCTCGCCCGGCGGCACTGAATGCATCGCCCACCTGCTCGCTGGGACCACCGAAGGCTTCGCGCCCGACCTCGTGGTCCACACCGGCGCGGGCACCCGTCGGCTGGCCGACTTGACGACCACCGCCCGGCCCTTGCTGCTGGACCTGTGCGGCGACTTCGCCGAGGCCGCGAAGCCCTGGCACGACCGGGTCGAGGTCGTCAGCGGCACGGCAGAGGGCACGAGCGCGACCGGCCTGCTGCTGCGCCCCGACTGCCACACAGCGTGGACCGGACACGAGCCGGACGACGTCAGCGGTCTGCGAGCCGCGCTCCACCGGTGGTTCGGCGCACCGCTGAGCGACGCCCATCAGCCGGAGCAGGCCGCCGCCAACCGCTGACCGGCTACCCGGATCAGGACTCCCGCAACGCCCAAGATCGCACGCGCCCTTGCAGAAGTCCGTGCGGCACGCATGGGCTCACACCTGCCTACGGGTGTGCCCGCCATCGGGTGGGTGTGGGGCGGCGTAAGGGCTTCACCCCACCCAGCGGCCCCGATCACCGAAGCGCCTCAGACGCTTCGGTTCCAATCGAGGCGGTCGCTCAGACCGACGGCGCGGAAGGCGGCTTCGAGTTCGTCGCGGCCCTCGGTGAAATGGGCCCAACTGTCGTGGTGCGCAGGGACGATGCGGCGAGCGCCGAGGATCCCGGCGGCTTCGGCCGCCTGAGCGCTGTCCAGCACGATGGGTGCACCGTCGAAGAGCGCGGCGAAGCGAGGGGCTCCGGCGAAGAGGACGGCGGTGTCCACCGGGGCATACCGCTCAGCGATCTCCTTGACCGCGTCGAGTGAGGCGTTGTCCCCGCTGACGTAGACGGTCGGCAGGCCATCTCCGGTCAGGACGAAGCCGACGACCTGGCCGGTGAACGGCTCGACGTCCTCGCGTGGGCCGGGGCCGTGGACGGCGGGCACCCCGGTCACCGTGACCGTGCCGCCGTCGGGTCGACGCACTTCGGTGGACTCCCAGTCCGTCAAGCCCTTGCTCCGGCCGCCGAGACGCTGTTGCCCGCCGGGGGTGGTGAGGACGAGTGGGATGTCGGCGAGCAGTGCTCGGCCCGCGTTGTCGAGGTTGTCGGGGTGCTCGTCGTGCGAGAGAAGCACGACATCGATGGGGCCGAGGTCGTCAGGGGTGAGGGCGGAGGGCGTTGTCTTGGTCAGGGTCGGGCCGCCCGGAGCGGCGTAGTCGCCCGGGCCATCGAAGGTCGGGTCGGTCAGAAAGCGCAGGCCCCCGTACTCGAAGACAGCGGTCGGACCGCCGAGCACACGAATCGGGAACTGGTCGTGGGTTACAGAGGGGGAAGACATAAGACAGCGCACCTCACGGATAGATTCACTTCAGCCGTGAGGACGACGCTAGCTCGCCTCACGGATATGGGCAAGGCGTACCATGAGAATCCGGAAGGAGACACCATGGACGACGCCGCCCCGCCGCCTGCTCAGGGCGAGGAGCACCATCCCTCTCTCGCCCTCGTCAACAGCGCCATTGCGCTGCCCGGTGGACACACGCTCGATCTGCTGAGCACGCCCCTGCGGGCGAATGAGTGGCTGTCCCGACGCGATCTGACCCCTGTGGACGCCGACCTGCACGAACTGTGTGCTTCACGGATCCGCGCGCTGCGTGAACACATCAGGTCCCTGTTCGCCTCCCGAGCAGCCGGGCTTCCCGCGCTCCCCGCAGCCCTCGCGGCCGTCAACGACGCAATGACCCGCGTCCCGACCGCCCCGCTGTTGCAGTGGGACGACAAGAACGGTCCCTACCGAGCCACCCCTCACCCGACCACCGCGATCGTCGACCACGCCCTGGCGACCCTCGCCACCGACGCCGCCGACCTGCTCACCTCCGCCGACGCCGAACGCCTCACCGCCTGCGGCTCCACCCCTTGCAACCGCTACCTGCTCCGTCACGGCCGCCGCCACTGGTGTTCCACCCGCTGCGGCGACCGCGCCCGTGCGGCACGCGCCTACGCCCGCCGCACAGGCAACGCGCCACCCCAAGGACTCACACAAAGTCCCTGACACCTCCCAACACGCCACGCGACGAGTTCACACACGGCAAGGGGTCCCCCGCCCCGGTGGCCATCCCCGGTCACAGCACCGGTCAGAGGATGCCTCCGTTGGCACGGATGTTCTGGCCCGTCAGCCAGCGCCCGTCCGGCCCTGCCAGGAAGGCGACGACGTCCGCCACGTCCTCCGGCCGGCCGAGACGTCCGAGCGATGTCATTCCGATGACCATCGTCAGCTTCTCCGGCTCGTTGGCCCCTCGCAAGAGATCGGTGTCCGTGGCACCCGGCGACACGGTGTTGACGGTGATTCCCCGTGCGCCCAGCTCGCGCGACGCCACCAGGGTGAGCTGCTCCAGCGCGCCCTTGCTGGCGGCATACGGGGCATTGCCGGGCGCGGGGAAGACAGTGTTGAGGGTGGAGATGTTCACGATCCGGCCGCCGTCGCGCATGTGCCGCGCCGCGTAACGCATCGTGAGGAAAACGGACCTGGTGTTCACGGCCATCACTCTGTCGAAATCCGCTTCCTCCGTCTGCGCAAGGGGCACCACCTCCGTGTGCGTAGCAGCGTTGTTCACCAGGATGTCCAGGCCGCCGAGCTGTCGGTCCGCCGTCTCCATCAGCTCCTCGGCCGCGCCGGGCTCGGCCAGATCCAGCTGTACGGGCATGACGTTCCCGCCTGCCTCCTCGGCCTGCCGTACGACCTCGTCCGCGGCGTCCCGACTCCGTGCGTAGTTGAAGAGCACAGCCGCCCCGTCCAGCGCGAGCCGCAGCGCGATGGCCCGCCCGATCCCCCGCGATCCGCCGGTGACGACAGCCGTCTTGCCCTTGAGCACTGCCATGGTCCCTCCCGCTCCTGGACGACCGTGTGTACTGCGAACACCTATACCCCACGGGGCGGCTCCGGAAGAGCGTCCCTGCCGGGCCAGCCAACAGCGGGTGCCCTGCACGGGATTCAGAAGAGCTGCGTCTCGGGCGACCGCGTCCACGCCGGGGCGGGCGTACCGCTCCAGGGAGCGGACGGAGGCATGGCGCGAGCGGGCCGGCGGTATCGGCCCTGGGCGCCGGCTGATCGGCATCAGCTCGAACCACAACGTCCCCATGACCCGGCCCGCTGACCTCGCCGCGATCGTTGTCGACCCGGTGCGAGACCGAGCTGCGCCATCGGTCAGGAAACGTATTGATCCTCACCACCCCTAGAAGGAGTTGCTGTGCGCCATTCTGATGCCCCGGCCACCAGGGAGATCTCCGTGGCGGACAAGGGGGCGGGACCTTACGGCATCGCGGCCGGACCTGACGGTGCGCTGTGGCTCACCTTCGCCCACAGTGGCCGTATCGCGCGTCTCACCCTCGACGGCGAACTCACCGAATACCCCCTGGACTCGTCCGAGTGTCGCCCTACGGTCATCACCCCCGGGCCCGACGGCGCACTGTGGTTCACCCGGTCCCAGGACCACCGGATCGGCCGCGTCACCGTCGACGGTGAAACGGAGTCCTTCCCCATACCCACGCCCGGCAGCGGACCCTTCGGTATCACTGCCGGTCCAGACGATGCGGTGTGGTTCACGGAGATGAACACCGACCGTATTCGCCGTCGGTGCGGTCTGCTCAGCCGCAGCTGAGGCGACCGGCCGTGGCCTTGGCCGTGAGGATCCGGTGCACGGAGGCGGCGACCTTGGCACGGAAGGAGGCGTCCGTCGCCATCCGGGACTGGATCGCCTGCGCCATCGCCGGCACGGTGGACGGCTGGACCGTGAGGATCATGTCACCGCCGGCGTTGAGGAAATTCACCGCCCGCTGAGCCGGCGTGTAGGAGCGGACCGCGACGGCCCTGCCGAGGTCGTCGGAGATGACCACGCCCTGGAAACCGAACCGGCTGCGCAGCAGCGAACCGATGACCGTCGGGGAGAACGCCGCCAGATGGTTTGCGTCGATCTTGGTGTACTTCGCCAGGGAGACCATCACGAACGGCGACCCGGCCCCGATCGCGCTGCGGAACGGCGTGAGGCTCGAACTGGAGGCGGTCGTCACCGAGTCGACCACGTTCGCCGTGGTGTCGGTGTTGCCGATCACCCGGCCGAGCCCGGGGAAGTGCTTGACGGAGGTCATGACCCCGGCCTTGCGGAAACCGGCCGCGAAGGCGCCGCTGTGCGAGGTCACGGTATCGGGCGTGTGGCCGTACTCGCGGTGGTAGCGGCCGATGGGAGCGTTGCGGGTGCCGAGGCTCGCGGGCACCACGTCGGCGACCGGGGCGAGATTGAGATCGAGACCGGCCGCCTTGAGCTGCCGCGCCCACCCCTCGGCGCGGTCGCGCAGCGTCGTGGTGCTCCAGCTGCCCTGGGTCAGGGCGGCGGGGATGGTCGAGAAGCCCGGGCCGTTGAGCACCTGGACCTGACCGCCTTCCTGATCGGTCGACACGATCATTCCGACCCGTCGCCCGGCGACCGTGTCCGCCTGCCCGCGCACCCCGTCGACCACCTTCTTCGTCGCCACGGTCCCGGCGGTGCTGCGCCCGGTCAGCATGACGGACCCCACGTGGTAGGTGCGCAGGGTGCGCAGGTCCGTGGCGCTGGGGCGGGTGGCGGCGACGCCGCCCATGAACAGCTGCCCGACGCGCTGTGCCTGGGTCATCGCCGTGTAGACCCGGTCGGCGCAGGTGGTGGCCGCCGAGCGGGCCGGGGCGGCGGAGCCGGACGCCTGCCCGGCGCCCTCGGTCGCCGCCGACGTGGTGCACACGCTCGCGGCGAGCAGGGTGGTGACGAGCCCGGCGCCGGCGCGCAGGGCGGTGGAACGGCCGCGGATGCGCTGTCGGACGGGTATGACCATGATGCGCTCCTGACTCATGAAGGGTGCGGGCCTCGCTGAACCGGCGAGCCGCCGTCCGGCAGCGGACCGTACGCGGTCCGCGCTCGCCGCGGTCCCACACGCTACGCCGAACGGGTGCCGTGCGCGCGCTGTACGCGGCGCGGAGGGGCCGCGGCGCGCCGGGAGGACTTCGGTCACTCCCGCAGTGGGCCGACCCGGCCGCAGTTCGTGGGCCGGGCTGGCCGCAGTTAGTGGGTGGGTTCTGCCGCAGTTGGTGGGCGGGACCGGCCGCAGTTCGTGGGCGGGCCGGACACTCCGGCGGGACCCAAAAAAGTGCTTGGCCGCCTCGGCGCCGTGCCGCCCGGAGCAAGCGGTACCGCCCGGCGCCGTGCCGCCCGGAGCGAGCAGTACCGCCCGGCGCCGTGCCGCCCGGAGCGAGCAGTACCGCCCGGCGCCGTGCCGCCCGGAGCGAGCGGTGCCACCGGCGCCCCGCTCCCTCACCACCGCGGCCGAGCCGCCGCGGGGCCCGTCGGACCAGGTCGCCAGGCGCTTCCCGCACGCCCGGCTCGCCCCGGAGATCGCGGTCCTGCACGCGAGCCAGTTCCGACATGGCTCTGGCCCGCAGTTCGGTGGGCGGCGGGTGAAGCGGTCCGGTCAGCTCAGCTCAGCGAGGCGCTCGCCGCGCGCAGCTCGTCCAGGGCCGCCAGGACGTACCCGGCCAGCTCGTCCTTGGCATCGCGGTCGCCCTCGGACCATTGGGCGTACCCCCGTTTGAAGGCGAGGACGCCCAGCTCGCCCGCGAGCGCCGCGGTGGGATCGGGTACGCCGCGGGCGATCAGGGCAGTCGTCATCGCGGCCGCCAGGCTGACGCTCTTGAGGGCGTCACGCTCCTGAAGTTCGGCGCTGGCGGCGACGGCCGCCTTCAGGCGAGGGGCGAGCCGGCGGCTCACGGGTCCCATGGCGGTCGAGGCGCGCTCAAGACCGGCGGCCACCGCCTCAAGCGGGCCGGCCTCAGCGGGCGCCTCGGCGATCCCCTCGGTCAGCAGCCGGCTCAGCGTCTCCTGTCCGGCCACCAGCAGCTCGCGCTTGTCGGGGAAGTGCCGGAAGAAGGTGCTCTTGGTGACCCCGGCGCGCTCGGCGATCTGGGCGACCGTCGTGGCGTCGTACCCCTGCTCGGTGAACAGGTCGACGGCGGCCACGACGAGGCGTTCACGTGCTCCTGGTTCCCATCTGCCCATGGTCGCCATCATAGGTGATGGGACTCTTGTCCCATCACTGCGCTAGAGTGATGGGACAAGAGTCCCATCACTCGTGGGGAGTTTTCCATGCGCGTCTTTGTCACCGGTGGCACCGGTCTGATCGGGTCCGCCGTCGTCGCCGAACTGCTCGGCAACGGCCACACCGTCCTCGCGCTCGCCCGTTCCGACGCGTCCGCTCTGGCCGCCGAGGCGGCCGGCGCCGAGCCGCTCAGGGGAGCCCTCGCCGACCTCGACGTCCTTCGCGCCGGTGTCGCCCGGGCCGACGGGGTGGTCCATCTCGCGTTCGGCAACGACTTCAGCAGCCCCGAAGCCCTCGCGAAGGCGGTCGCCGAGGAAAGCGCCGCCCTCGCGACCCTCGGCGAGGAGCTTGTCGGCAGCGACCGCTCCCTCGTCACCGTCTCGGGTACGCCCCGGGTGCCGGGCCGCGCCTCCACCGAGGCCGACCCGCTGCCGACCGACGGGCCGGTCGGTGGCCGCGGTCGCGCGGTCACGGCCGTCCTGGGCCTGGCCTCGCGCGGGGTCCGCAGTACGGCCGTACGCCTGCCGCGCACGGTGCACAACCGGGGCACGGGCGGGTTCGCCGGTCTGCTGACCGGCATCGCACGCCGGGCCGGGGTGTCCGGCTACCCGGGCGACGGCACACAGCGCTGGCCGGCCGTGCACGCGCTCGACGCGGCGGTCCTCTTCCGGCTCGCCCTGGAGCGGGCGGAACCCGGTACTTCCTGGCACGCCGTGGCCGACGAGGGAGACACCGTGCGGGACATCGCTGCGGTCATCGGCCGACGGCTGGGCCTGCCGGTCAAGTCGGTGCCATCGGAGACCTACGGCACCCTCGGCCCGATCTTCTCGACCGACCAGCCTTCCTCCAGCACCCACACCCGGCAGGCGCTCGGCTGGCAGCCGAAGCACCCCGGCCTTCTGGAGGACCTGGAGAACATCCAGCCCTGACCAGCAGGGAAAGACCGGGCAGGCCCGCTGCCGCCAACCGCACCCTCACGTCCACTTGCCGTACGGCACCCTCGTGGCAGTGGCCGACGCGAGGGCCGGGGCCGAACAGTTTCCGCCCAAAACGTTCCTCGGCGACCGCAGCCGGCGCGGGCGCACCCTCGTCACCTTCCGCCTCGTGGACGGCCCTTTCCCGGCCCTGATCCGACCCGGCTCGCACAGCGGGTCGCGGTGGCGGACCTGCCGGCCGGTGGCCGGTGAGCGGCCCGCCGTGCGCGCGACGGCGGCGGCTCGTGTCACACAGCCCTTGATCTGGAGCGGACTCCACGTTCTACCGTCGAGCCGTTGACCGATCGGGCGAGGGAATGGGGGAGAACATGAGCGTTTGGTTTGTCACCGGTGCATCGCGTGGGCTCGGCGCGGAGATCACTCGTGAGGCGCTGGACCGAGGGCACAGTGTGATCGCTACGGCGAGGGACGTGTCGGCGGTGCTCCGGGCGTACCCGGAAAAGCCGGACGGGTTGCTGGCGGTGAACGCGGACGTGACCGATCCGGCGCAGTTGACGGCCGCGGTGGAGGCCGGTCTGGCGGAGTTCGGCCGGATCGACACCGTGGTCAACAACGCCGGTTACGGCCTGGTGGGCGCGATCGAGGAGGTGTCAGACAAGGCTGTCCGGGACCTGTTCGACGTCAATGTGTTCGGTGCGCTCAACACATTGCGGGCGACCCTGCCGACGTTGCGTGCCCAGCGATCCGGACACGTCCTGAACATCGGCTCCGTGGGTGGCTTCGCCACCGCTCCAAGGGCTCCATACGGCCGTCAACCTGTGCGGGCCCGGACGGCCCTGGTGAGGCGGTTCGACGCGAGCCTGGGAGGACTGCGCGGTGTGAGCCCGGCCGACTTCACGACGCTGCCGCGCCCGGGGCAAGCGCCCGGCGGCCGGATGCGCCGGGCGGACCTGGCCGAGGCGCTGGGGCCGCCGGCCTCCGGGGTGGCCCGGGGGCCGGCGCCGCTGGAGCGGATCGGACTGGTGACGCGCGAAACGGACGCCAATGACGGCCCGATGGCCTACGCGGCACCGACCGACACCGGCCGCGCAGGCATGACGGACATGCTCGCCACGGCCGAGCGGATCGCCGCCGAGATCTTCGCCGCGCCGCCGTGGAGCAAGGAGGACATCGGCCGGTTGTCCTCCCTGCTGACCCGCCTCGGCGGCACCGGCCTCCCCGAACACACCGCTCTGCGGCAGAGCGTCCGCGGCTCTGCGACGGCTCACAGCATCGCCCTCGGCGTTCGTGACTGATGCGTGCCCGTGATCGGTGCGCCCTTCATGTCGTACCCCTCGCCGACCGCGACGACTTCGCCGTGTCCTTGGCGGCTGTCGCGTTTCAGCAAACGGTTGGCCAGAGCGAAGGCATCCTCGGTCTTGGGATGGGTCTTGCCCAGCCGGGTGTTCAGAATCAGCGCGCCCCTGCGCGCGAGGCTCGCTGCGGTGGGGTCGTTCAACGCGTGCACGGCTCGGGCCTTGAGCAGCAGGGCGTACCCGATGTACAGGTGATCCGGCGCATAACTGGCCTCGCGGATCCGTAGCGCCCGAGAGATCAGCGGCACGGCCACGGCGTGGTCGCCCAGGGCGAGATGGACACTCGCCAGTGCTATCAAGTCGAAGCTCACGTACGGGTCGTCCGGCCCGTACGCCGCCTCGTCGATCCGCAGCGCCCGCTCGGCCAATGGCACCGCCGCCTCATGATCACCGAGTAGGTGTCGGATTCGCGCCAGGGTGGCCAAGTCCGTGGCGATGGCGGGACTGTCCGCCGGCAGACAGGACTCGTGCAGGCTCAGAGCACGTTCCGCCATCGGACGCGCTCGCTCCGGCGCGCCGCGGTCCCGGTGGATCTGCGCCAGGGTGATCAGGTCGAAGCCGATGTCCGCATCCCTCTGGCCGAGCGATTCGTCGATCGCGACGGCACGCTCGCACAGGGGCAGTGCCACCGAGTGGTCCCCGATCGAAAGAAGGAACGCCGACGCCAGCCTCAGCAGCGTCGCCGTCTGCGCGGCGCACTCGGCCGGCGGCTCGTCCTTGGTCAGCACGAGCACGTGCGGGAGCAGTTCTTGCCATCGC
Source organism: Streptomyces sp. NPDC001508 (assembly GCF_040298665.1). Classification (NCBI taxonomy): domain Bacteria; kingdom Bacillati; phylum Actinomycetota; class Actinomycetes; order Kitasatosporales; family Streptomycetaceae; genus Streptomyces; species Streptomyces sp. NPDC001508. The sequence goes on along the minus strand of NZ_JBEPAP010000036.1, from coordinate 38,736 downwards.
GATCGCGCGCCCGGGTCGCCGTGGATGTCGTGTGGCACGGCCGCGAGCAGCGCCCGGCACAGGTGCACCCGGGCGTCGGTGCGCACGTCGTCCGGCAGCGCGGCGCGGATGGCGGCCTGAACCAGCCGGTGCAGCACCAGGGAGGAGGCTCCGCGCCTCGCGAGCCCCAGGCCGGCCAGAGCACCGACCGTCGTGTCCCACGCCACCGGGTCGGCCGCGGCTGCGATCAGTGGTTCCGTGCTGCCCCTGAACAGGTCCAGCGGGATCGGCTCCGGCGCCAGCAGGGCACACAGCTCCAGTAGCCGCATCGCTTGCGGCCGCTCGAACTCCAGCCTGCGTACGCTGAGTTGCCACAGGGTCGCGACCACTACCGCCGGCCGGTCCGGCAGTTCGCCCAGCGCGATCATGTCCTCAAGCCGCGACGTCAGCAGAGCCAGGTACTCCTCGGGCGCGGTCTGGTTGTAGTCCATGTATCCGGCCGCCTGCTCCAGCGCCAGCGGCAGGTCCCCCAGGTGCTCGGCGATCCGGTCCGCCACCCCTGTGGTCATGCCGCACACCCGCCGGGCCAGCAGCTCCACCGCCTCCCGCCTGGTGAACACGTCCAGGTCGATGACGCCGGCTCTGCTCGACCAGCCGCGCAACCTGGTCGTGACGATGATGTGACCGGTGTTTGTCAGGTCACCCGACGGCAGCGCGTCCACGAGCGTGCCGGGTCTCTCCCCGTTGTCGAAGATGATCAGCCAGGGCCTGTGGTCCAGTAATGTGCCGTACACCCGTGGGATGACCTGCTCGGAGCTGACCTCCGCCAGTCCCAGCTCCCGGGCCAGCGACGCGAACTGCGATGCCACCAGATCGGGGTCCTCGGCGTCCACGAACGCCACGAACCGGTATTTCGACCGGTAGAGATAGGCGTACTCCACCGCAAGCTGCGTCTTGCCGACACCGCCCAGCCCGTGCACGACCTGCATCGCGCCCTCGCTGCCCGAGGTGAGGCGCTGCCGCAACTGTCGCAATATGGCGTCGCGGCCGGTGAAGTTGGTGTTGCGCGGCGGCAGCCGATAGGTCGCCGGACGGGGCCGCGAGCCCGAAGAACGCGCCGCCGGTGCGCGGACCTCCCTGACAGCGGTCTCGAACAGGTCGGTGAGGGTGGCATGGTCACCCCGCAGTCGCGCGAGTTCTTCCTCGCAGGAGAGGTCGATCTGACCGGCGTGCGCGGCGCGGACGCACGCGGTCGCATAGGCCGCGACCCGCTCCCACGGGGGCGGTTTTGTGAACTTGCCTGCCAGCAGGTCCGACAGCGACGACCGAGTGAGGACCTTGTTCTCGTCGTAGGCCAGCAGTTGCGCCTGGGTGGGTGACCCCGAGGACGTACGCAACCGCTGCAACCGGTTGACAAACCAGCTTTGTGGTGAACTCGACCCCATGTACCCCGCTTTCCCCCGTCTCGTTCTCCGGAATCGTCCGGACTTCGAAGTCCAGAAATGTAGCTCATCCAGCGAGGGAGCCGGGCGGATCCGGGCTCGTCCGAGACCGCCGCACCCGGACGGCGCCACCCCTCAACGTAGACGGCGGCACTGGTACCGCAGCACCGATGCCCAAGCCCTGGAACCACCATCCGAACTCAAGGGGATAGATCATGGAACTCAAGGGAAACCTCGTTCGACTCGCCGGTGCGGGCGCGGCGATCGCGTTCGGCTCTACGCTGCTGGTCGGCGGCGCGACCTCGGCGCAGGCGGCGCCGGTGAACTACCAGGTGATCAACGGCAACAGCAGCAACTCCTGTCTCCAGGTGAACATCTCGGGAGGCAAGGGAAACCTCGTCCTCGGCACCTGTGACCGCAGCGCGAAGCAGGTGTGGCAGATCAGCGGCGGCATCTTCAGGAACCCGGCATCAGGCCACTGCCTCGACGGAAACGGCGCCGATGTCTACACCTACCCGTGCAACGGTGGCAAGTATCAGAAGTGGACGACCACGTCCGGCAGTCCGAAGTCCATCAGGCACAACCAGAGCGGCAAGTACTTGGACGCCAACGGAAAGGTCGGGGCCCAGGTCGTCTTCCAGCCCACCATCGGAACGGCGTCCCGCTGGGTGATCGACGCGGTGTGACGCATCGGCTGACTCCGTGAGTACGGCGGGCCGTCCCCTCTGGCAGCCCGCCGTCCCGGAGGACACCGGTGTCCTTGCCGCTTGCCGGTAACCACGTGTGCCGGCTCAACCCAGGGCTTGGTGTAGTCGCTCGCGGTCAGGTCCGTGCTGGTCGCATCACCGCCGATCCCGCCTGCCGGTGACCGACTCCGCCCTCTGGCCGGCTGGGCAGGCCACCGAGTGTCAGCACCCGTGAAAGACACTGAGCAGCGCCCCGGATGTCCGTCGTCCGGGGCGCTGCTCAGATGCGTGGCCGGCGTCAGTCGGGTGGGGTGGCGGTGCTGTCGCGGTTGATCGTTTCGGGCAGCGGCACCGGTACGGTACGCGGCGTCGGCCGTACCCCCCGGTGCGCCTCGTGGCGCACCGACGAGCCCGGCCGGCGCCTGCGCGCGGGGGAACTCGTCCTGCGCTACGCGCTGTTGCTCGCCGTACCGGCCCTGACCGTCGGCCCGTTCCGGTGTCAGCTGTCCACCACGCTCTTCCGCGGGGCCGGGGAGCGCGCCGTCACGGGTCGCCCCCGGCCCGCCCCCACAAACACCTCCCCACGCCCCCCGGCCCGCCCTCACATACCTCCCCGCACGCCCGGTCGCCCCCGGCACGCCTCCCCACACGCCCGGTCGACCCCACACACCTCCCCACACGCCCGATCGACCCCGGCACACCTCCCCACACGCCCGATCGCCCCCGGCACACCTCCCCACACGCCCGATCGACCCCGGCACACCTCCCCACACGCCCGATCGACCCCGGCACACCTCCCCACACGCCCGATCGCCCCCGGCACACCTCCCCGCACGCCCGATCGACCCCGGCACACCTCCCCACACGCCCCCGGCCGGCTGCGCCCGCACGCCGGGTACGACGCCGCCTGGTACCAGCACGGCCAGCCCTTCACCCCGGCCCGGGCGGCCCGCCCGGGCCGGGTCAGCGCCGTGCGCTCCTTCGACCGAGGCCCAAGGGCCTGGCGCACGCGCCGGCCCGCGCCGCGCAGCACGTACGCCCCGGTCCCGCGCACCACCGCGCCGGCCGTCCCCGCCGATCCCGCGCGCCGCTCCGCGCTCGCCCCGGGCGGCGCGGTGTACGACGCCTTCCTCCGGCTGACCGCCGACGGCGCCCGGCCCGCGGCCGTCCTCGACGTCCGCGCCGAGGACGTCGACCAGCTGCACTCCCGCGGCATCACCGAGGTCGTCACGGCCGGGCAGGTGCTGCGCACGCCGCCCGCGGGCGGCGGGGAGTGACACGGCCGGGGACCACCGTCCACCCTGGTAACCACCCGCTGACGTACGACCTGGGGAGCAGCCCGCATGCATGACGACCGCAGCCTGGTCGAGGCCCGCCTCAAGCGGGTCCTCGGCGAACGCATCCGTCCCGCCGTCCACCCCGAGTCCGTGCCGCTGGCTGTCGCGGTGTGGCACGCGCCCGGCGAGCCCGTGCCGGTCGCCGAGGGCCTCGCGGCCGGGCCCGAGCCGATCGAGGTGGGCGCCCGCTGGGGTGCTCCGTGGGGCACCAGCTGGTTCCGGGTGACCGGGACCGTGCCCGAGTCCTGGGCCGGCCGTACCGTCGAGGCGCTGCTGGACCTCGGCTTCGACGAGAACATGCCCGGCTTCCAGTGCGAGGGCCTGGTCTACCGGCCCGACGGCACCCCGGTGAAGGGCCTCAACCCGCGCAACCAGTGGGTCCGCATCGGCGCCCCCGTCGCGGGCGGTGAGGGGGTACGGCTGCACATCGAGGCCGCCTCCAACCCCGTCGTCCTCGGCTACCGCCCCTTCCTGCCCACCCGGCTCGGCGACAAGGACACCGCGGGCAGCGAGCCGCAGTACACGCTGACCCGTATGGACCTCGCCGTGTTCGACGAGACGGTGTGGCAGCTGGTCATCGATCTGGAAGTGCTCGGCGAGCTGATGGCCGAACTGCCGGCCGACTCCGCCCGCCGCCACGACATCCTGCGCGCCGTGGAACGGGCCCTGGACGCGGTCGACCTCCAGGACGTGGGCGGCACCGCGGCCCGCGCCCGGCAGGAGCTGGCCGGTGTCCTCGCCTCCCCCGCCGTGCCCTCGGCGCACCGGATCAGCGCGGTCGGGCACGCCCACATCGACTCGGCGTGGCTGTGGCCGCTGCGCGAGACGGTGCGCAAGGTGGCCCGTACGACGTCCAACATGACCGCCCTGATCGAGGACGAGCCCGAGTTCGTGTTCGCCATGTCCCAGGCCCAGCAGTGGGCATGGGTCAAGGAACACCGGCCCGAGGTGTGGGCGCGGGTGAAGAAGGCGGTGGCCGAGGGGCGGTTCGTACCGGCCGGCGGGATGTGGGTGGAGTCCGACACCAACATGCCAGGCTCGGAGGCGATGGCCCGTCAGTTCGTGCACGGCAAAAGGTTCTTCCTCGACGAGTTCGGCATCGAGAACGACGAGGCGTGGCTGCCCGACACCTTCGGCTTCGCCGCCGGCCTGCCGCAGATCATCAAGGCGGCGGGCTCCAAGTGGCTGCTCACCCAGAAGATCTCCTGGTCGCGGACGAACAAGTTCCCGCACCACACCTTCCGTTGGGAGGGCATCGACGGCACCCGGATCTTCACCCACTTCCCGCCGGTGGACACCTACAACTGCGCCATGAAGGGCAGCCAGATCGCCCACGCGGCCCGCAACTTCAAGGACAAGGGCCGCGCCCGGCACTCCCTGGCCCCCACCGGCTGGGGCGACGGAGGCGGCGGCACCACCCGTGAGATGGTCGCCAAGGCGGCCCGGCTGCGCGACCTCGAAGGCTCGGCGCGCGTCGTGTGGGAGACGCCTGCGGCGTTCTTCGAGAAGGCGCAGGCCGAATACCCCGACGCGCCCGTGTGGGTGGGCGAGCTGTATCTGGAACTGCACCGCGCCACCCTGACCAGCCAGGCACAGACCAAGCAGGGCAACCGGCGCAGCGAGCACCTGCTGCGGGAGGCCGAACTGTGGGCGGCCACCGCCGCGGTGCGCACCGGATTCCCTTACCCGTACGAGGAGTTGGACCGGATCTGGAAGACGGTCCTGCTGCACCAGTTCCATGACATCCTGCCCGGCTCCTCCATCGCCTGGGTGCACCGGGAGGCGCGCGCCACCTACACGCGCCTCGCCGGGGAGCTGAACGGCATCATCGACGCGGCCCAGCGGGCGTTGGCCGGCGACGGCGGCACGGGGCTGGTCTTCAACGCGGCCCCGCACACCCGCGCCGGGATCCCGGCGGGCGGCGCCGCCGCACCGGCCACCGAGGGCGCGACGACGCTGAGCGCGCGCGAGGCCGGCGGGTTCACCCTGGACAACGGGCTGCTGCGCATCGGCATCGACGCGGACGGCCTGGTGGTGTCCGCGTACGACATCGACGCCGACCGGGAGAGCGTCGCCCCGGGCCGGGCCGCGAACCTGCTCCAGCTCCACCCGGACTTCCCGAACATGTGGGACGCCTGGGACGTGGACGAGTTCTACCGCAACACCGTCACCGACCTCACCGACGCCGACGCGGTCACGGCGGGCGAGGACGGCGTATCGGTGCGCGTCGTACGTTCCTTCGGTGCCTCGAAGGTCACCCAGGTGCTGTCCCTGCCGCCCGGGGAGCGGCGGCTGGTCGTGGACACGGAGGTGGACTGGCACGAGACGGAGAAGTTCCTCAAGCTGGCCTTCCCGCTGGACGTGCGCGCCGAACGGTACGCGTCCGAGACCCAGTTCGGGCACGTGTACCGCCCCACCCACACCAACACCTCCTGGGAAGCGGCCAAGTTCGAAGCCTGCAACCACCGCTTCGTGCACCTGGCCGAGCCGGGCTGGGGCGTCGCGGTCGTCAACGACTCGACGTACGGCCATGACGTGACCCGCACCGTCCGCACCGACGGCGGTACGACCACCACGGTGCGTGTCTCCCTGCTGCGCGCCCCGCGCTTCCCCGACCCGGAGACCGACCAGGGCATCCACCGTTTCCGGCACGCGCTGGTGCCCGGCGCGGCCATCGGCGACGCGGTACGCGAAGGCTGGCGGATCAACCTGCCCGAACGCCGCGTCGAGGGCGCGGGGGAGGTCGCGCCGCTGGTCACGGTGGACGACGACGCGGTCGTCATCACGGCGGTGAAGCTGGCCGACGACGGCGGCGGTGACGTCGTGGTCCGCTTCCACGAGGCGCACGGCGGGCGCGCCCGCGCCACGCTCACGGCCGGCTTCGAGGTCGCGGACGTCACGGTCACCGACCTCCTGGAGCGACCGCTGCCCGATGCGGCCGCCCCCGACCGGGACGGCGCACGCATCGCCGTACGACTGCGCCCGTTCGAGCTGGTGACACTGCGGCTGCGCCGCGGCTGAGCGTACGAGGGCGGGGCCGTCCAAAATCACCGGGCGGCCCCGGCTCCCCGCACGGCGCCGGCGTGGCCTCGCCCGGGCGAGGGCGCGGCCGTCATGGGCGAGGGCCACGACATCCTGGTGCGGCTGGTCACCCTGATGGCGCGTCTGATCGCCCGCCGGGCCGCCGACCGCCCGCCGCGGAGCGGCTGTTCCTGTCCTCGCCCACCGGTCGCCCCGCTCCGTGTCCCGCCGGGAGCGGCGGCGATATGGGTCAGGGCCGTTCCTCTGTGTTCTGCTGCCCCTGGGGAGCGCTGTTGAAGAAGTCGATGAGGCCGTGCGGTGCGCGGTCGCCGAGGCAGAGGTCCAGGACTTTGTACGCGTCGGCGTAGAAGGCCGTGCTGCGCGGGAACAGTGCCTCTTCGTAGGCGGTGAGCGCCGCTTCGATGTCGTCGGGGTGCGCGGCGATCGCCTTGCCGAGTTCGGCGCCGTCGAACATCGCCAGGTTCGCGCCGTCGCCGGAGGGCGGCATCAGGTGAGCGGCGTCGCCGAGGAGTGTCACACCGGGCACGCGGTCCCACCGGGGAGCGTGTGGACGCCTTGCCGGCCGGCACTCAGCGGACGAGAACCGGCGACGTCTCATGACGCGATGACGGACGTGATCACGGCACGATGCGGGTCGTGAGCGCCGATGGGCCTGGACTCCTCGCGGGGCGCCGCAGTGCGCGGCGCGCTGGCGGCGGCGTCTACGGAGGCAAGGTGGAGCCGACGTTGGCGGTGGCGCGTTGGCGGAGGCGCGTTGGAGCCGACGTTGACGGAGGCGCGTTGGCGGAGGCGCGTTGGAGCCGACGTTGACGGAGGCGCGTTGGCCCTCCGGTGTGTTCTCCGGTTACGCGTGGGCCGGGTGGACGGTCAGCAGGTCGTCCGGTTCGATGCGAGTGAGGACCGCGCGGCGGACCCGTTCGGCGACGTTCGACACCTCTTCAGAACCGTCGTCGGCCGGGTCTGTGCACACGGTAGAGACGCTCGCCCGCGGGCAGCCTCCCCCGGAGGGCGGCCCGGCGCTCGGGGGCGGGAAGGGGACGCGGCGGGTGCCGCCGGGCAGGCGCCGGGGTACAGGAATGGCGGCCCATGGCATTCCCCGTGCCGTTCCTGTCGTCCGACGGAAACGGAGGCCAGTCTCGGTGGGTCAGTATCCGACGGTGAAGCGGCGGTCGAGGTGCCGGGGGTTCTCGATCTCGTCGACGAGGGCGAGAGCGTAGTCCTCGTAGGAGACGCGGGCCTGCCCGTCCTCACCGACGACCGGGCGGTCGAGGCTGGTGCGGTAGCGGCCGGTGCGCTCGCCGGGGGCGAAGTGCACCGGGGGCGGGGAGACATACGTCCAGGTCACGTCGTCACCGAGTGCCAGGTAGGCGTCGAGGGCCTGGATCTGGCCGATCGCGTAAGGCTTGAACTCCTCCGGGAAGTCCGGCGCGTCGAAGAAGCGCACACCGTCGTCGTTCAGCAGGCTGGCGCCGCCGCCCATGTGGAGGATGCGCGGCCCCTTCGGGCCGAGGGCGCGGACGGCCTCGGCGACGGTGGCCACCGCCTCGGTGTACAGCCGCGCCTCGGGACTGCCGACGGTCAGCACCAGCGCGTCGGCTTCCTGGGCCAGAGCGGCGACCGTCTCGGCGTCGGTGACATCGCCCGCCACCGCACGCGCACCGTCGGGGAGAGGGCCGAGTCGTGCCGCGTCACGGGCGACGGCGGTGACCTCGTGACCACGGGCGGCCGCCTCGGCGACGACGCGGGAGCCGGCCTTCCCGGCGGCTCCGAAGACAACGATCCTGCTCATGTTCCTACTCCTTGGGGTGCGGGTTCAGGCGCCCTGCGCGCCGAAGAGGTACTGGTTGCCGATGTCAATCAGGAACGGTCCGCCGTGCGGCGGATAGCGCTCCAGGATCGCCTTCTTGTACGCCTCCCCGTCGTCGCCGAGCAGTTCGCGTGCGTCGGCCAGGTAGCGGCGCAGTCCCTCGTACACCTCCGGGCCGGCGGGCAGGCCGTGTCCGGCCAGGATCGTGTCGTAGGACGAGTCGGCGGCCAGCTGCTCCACGGCCCGCTGCCAGCCGGCGATGTCGTTGTTGCCGAGGAACAGGTGGATGCCGTGGTAAACGAGGTCCTGGGCGACCAGCACGCCCTGCTCGGGCAGCTTGATCACGAGTTCGTCGGCGGCTTCCCCGCCCGTGACGGCCTCGAAGACGAAGGGCACCCCATCGATGACCTCGGTGCCCGGGGTGATCTCGACGGTCGGAGTGATGTCGGCGACCGGGATGAGAATGCCGGTCGGGTCCTGGACGGCGCCCTGGGCGGCGATCTGGGCGCGTACGGCGGGAAGCGCGTGCACGGGGGCGCCGAAGCGGGCGGCGCCGTGGAAATGGTCGGGGTGGGCATGGGTGACGATCAGCCGGTCGATCGGCTTGCCCAGGCCCTGGGCGTGGGCGACGACTTCGTCGGCGTAGGCCAGCGCGTACTGGGCGTCCACGGCGATGACACGGGCCGGGGTCTCGATCAGCTGGGTGGTGACATTGAGACTGTCGTCAGGGGCCATATAGCTGTGGACGCGAACCGCGCCCTTGTCGACGACCGTGACAGTGCCGTGCATGGTGACCGCTTCCTACCAGGCGGGCGACCTCCGTCCGGCTGCCCGTGCCCCTCCACTCTCACTCCGGCAGACCCGGCAGGCGAGATACGCTGAAGACCCTTGATGGTCGAAAACGGACAACACTGGGGTCATAGTGCCGATGCGACACATCGCCGACGGGGACCGGACGGGTGACGGCCCGATCCCGGGATTCGGGTTCAACCCGCCCACCGCACCGGTCTCCGGCTTCGAGGTCACCGACCTGGCCGCCCTGCACACACGCATGGCCGACGGCAGTCTCGAACGCGTTCACCGTGTCGGCTTCCACACCATCACACTGATCACCGACGGGAGCGGGGAGCACACCGTCGACTTCGTCAGCTACCCGTGCCGCCCCGGCACACTGCTGTGGATCCGCCCCGGCCAGGTCCAGCGCTTCGGCCGCCCCGGCACGATGAACGGCCCGCACCTGCTGTTCACCTCCGCCTTCCCCGCCCACCTCACGAGCACCGCCCGTCTCCTGGACGAGTGGCACGGGCCCGTCTGCCGGCAGCTCGGCACCGACCGCGACTACGCCGCCGTCTCCACGCTGCTGGGCCAGCTACGTGCCGAGTTCACCCGGCGGCCCGGTACCGTCTCCCCTGACATCCTCCAGCTCGAACTCGCCACCCTGCTGCTGCACATCGCCCGGTTGCCCCAGCACGGCGCGCACACCGACCCGGACGCCGGTGGCGAGATCTACGCCCGCTTCCGCGCCGAGCTGGAACGCTCCTATGCCGCCACCCGTCGCGCCGAGGACTACGCCGGCCATCTCGGGTACACCGTCAGGACCCTCACCCGCGCCTGTCTCGCCGCCACCGGCCACACCGTCAAGCAGGTCATCGACACCCGCGTCGCCCTGGAGGCTCAGCGGCTGCTCGCCCACAGCGACCAGCCCGTCGCCCTCATCGCGCGCCGCCTCGGCTTCTCGGAGCCCACCAACTTCGGCAAGTTCTTCACCCGCCACACCGGCACCGCCCCCGGCGACTTCCGCCGCGGCCACCGCTCTTCGGCGTCCTGAGCAGGGGCGGTACGCCGACGGCACGTGCGTATCCGATGTCGTGGACCGCGCCGGGCAGCGCGGACGAGGCCCCGGCGGATAGGTCACACGCCACGGCATACTGCCACCGCTCCGGGCCCGTCAGGGACTTGCAAAGAAACCGGCGAAAGTCCCGCAGCCAAGCGACGGCGGTGCGGGGCGCTGCGGCTCGACTGACATCGGCCCCCGGTGCGGTCGCTGACGGCTCGGGCACGGTAGCGCTCGCGGGCCGATCGTGCGGGCAAAGGCTGGATGAAGAACGGATCACCGAGCTGATCGTCGGCAGCGGAGGCAAGGAACCTAGAGCGTGTGCCACCGCGGGGGTGACTGTCCGCGGACTCGGCCTGGATACTGGGGAGATGGAATTCGTCTTCTTCATGACCCTGCCCGGGCTGGTCATCGTGCTGACCCTGCTGGCCTTCGTCGACCAGCTGCTGTTGCGCGCGGGGCGGGCCGGAGCGCTGCCGTGGCGGAACAGCGTACGTCAGGGGCAGATATCGGCGACCGGATTCGAACAACTGCATGCGAGCCTTTCCCCGGGCAAGCAGCACGAGCTGAAGGAGCGGCAGTCGTCCCTGGTCATGCCGGACAACGAGGATGACGGGGCCCCGCCGAACAGGACGACGGTGGATCTGACCGCGGGAACGGCGGTCGTACGGATGCCGCGCTCGGGGCGGTAGGAGCAGAACACCGAGCGGCACCATTGCCACCGTGCCGCACTCGCCGGAACCGAGTGCGGCTGCCGAGTGTCCCGGTGCCGGCCGGGCAGGTGGCGCAGGTCCGTACGATCGCGGAGAGCGGCCGCACGCCACGGTCGCGCGGGGCGCGGCGTCCGTGCGGAGACGCGGGCACCACGAGGGCCGAGGCGGCAGGACGAACCCGGGCCGCTCTCAGGTGACACGGTGCGGGATGTCCTGCTCCGTCCAGATGCATTTGCCGTCGCGCAGATAGCGGGCGCCCCAGCGTCGGGAGAGGGCGGAGACGAGTTGCAGGCCGCGGCCGCCCTCATCGGTGTAGGCGGCGTGCCGGATGCGCGGGGTACTGAGGCTGCCGTCGTAGACCTCGCAGGTCAGGGAGTGGCTGTTCAGCAGGCGCAGGCGGATGGGACCCTCGGCGTGCCGGATCACGTTGCCGATCAGCTCGCTGGCGAGCAGCTCGGTGGTGATCGTCAGTTCGTCCAGGCCCCAGGCGTCCAGTCGCTCGCGGACGAATGCCCGGGCCTGTCCGGCTGCGCGGGGATCCTCCGGGAGGACGCAGGTGGCGACGTTACCGGCGTTCATGGCCCGTATGCGGGCGATCAGCAGCACCGCGTCATCGATCGTCCGGCCATGCTGGGGCAGCAGAGCCGAGATCACCGTGTCGCACAGGTCGTCGAGATGTCGGATGCTGTCGGCCTCGTCCCGCGCCGTGAAGACGGGCGCCGCACGCTGGGCGAGGAGTTGCTGGAGCCGGGCCAGCCCCTGGTCGAGACCCTGGTCGGGGGTTTCGACGAGACCGTCCGTGCACAGGACCAGCAGGCTCTCCTCGGGCAGCAGGAACTGGTGTATTTCAAATGGTGGCTCGGCGGCACCCAGGGGCGGGTCGGCGGTCAGGTGGGGTATGTCGACGGCGCCGTCAGGATGGACGACGACCGGCGGGGGATGACCGGCCAGGGAGAACGAGCATATCCGGGTGATCGGGTCGAAGACGGCGTACAGGCAGGTGGCGTACCAGTCATCGCCCAGGTCGCTGACCAGGTCGTTGAGTCGGCTGAGCAGCTCGTCGGGAGGCATGTCCAGGTCGGCGAGGGTGCGCACCGCGGTACGCAGCTGACCCATGGTGGCCGCTTCGGGGATGCCGTGCCCCATGACGTCGCCGATCACCATGGCGACCCTGTCGGCGGGCAGCGGGATCACGTCGTACCAGTCGCCGCCGATGTGCTCGCCCCTGCCCGCGGGCAGGTAGCGGGCGGCGGCGGTGACGGCAGGCAGGCGGGGCAGCGTCCGGGGAAGCAAGCTGCGCTGCAGTGCTTGTGCCCGGGCGTGCTCCACGTCGTACAAACGGGCCCGCTCCAGCGCCTGTCCGACCAGACCGCAAAAGGCGGTCAGCAGCGCGCGCTCCTCGTCGTCGAAGGAATGCGGCCCGGTGAAGGAAATGACGCACACGCCGACGGCGTGCCCGGAAGCGATCATGGGCAGGAACGCCCATGACTGTTTCTGGGATGCCGCCGCCACATCCGCGAGCATCGGATAGCGCCGACAATAGTCGGCGACTGATTCCACGAACCAGGGACTACGAGCCTTCAGGACGTCGGCGGCCACGGGGTAGTCGGCCAGCGGGATCCCGTCCAGCAGACGGACGAAGTCCTGCGTGTATCCGGCGGAGCCGACCACACGATGCCGGCCGCTTTCCATCACCCAGACGATGAGCCCGTCGGCGCCGAACGGGGGCAGGACGTGGGCCGCGACGGCCTGCACGACCTCTTCGGAGGTGAGGGCCTCGGCGAGCGCCGCGGTCAGCTTGCCCATCAGGACCGTCCGCTCGGTGCCGGCCTTCGACACGTGGGCGGGCGGTGCGCCGGGCACATCCTCCAGGCGGGCGGCGACCCAGCTCGCCATGGCCCGCAGAAACGATCGCTGCACCTCGTCCGGCTCGCACTCTGCCGTGATCACGGAGAGCGCACCGATCGGCCCATCGGTACCGGGGAGGGGCACCGCTGCCGTGCCGGCCGCCCCGAGGCCCAGGCTGTCCCCGGCCACCCAGACATAGCCATCGCGCCGCATGGCGAGCACCGGCGCCACATCCTGCTCATCGGAGAGACTCGCCCACGCCTCCGCGTTCTGCGAGGGCACCCCGCAGGCCGCGACCGGGCGCAGCCGACGGTCATCGGGATCACACCAGTGCAAGAAGGAGCCCACACATTCCATGGCACGGCAAACCAGCGTCAGCGCCTTTGCGCCCCGCAGCGCAATATCTGACATATGCGAGTCATTCGCATCAACGGGGAAGCCCGGCCCCGACTCCTGGGGGTGGCTCCCCGTTCTGGCTGTCGCAGGTGCCAACTCGTCTCCTGCTTACTCAATGGATCATGATTTCCTGCATGCGGTGGCAGATTGAGACTATCCCCTAAATACCGAGATGACTTTGTTGCCCTATTTTATGTGCCTCTGGGGGCAGGCGAAAGATCACCGACTTCTCTCGCCGCCCGGCGTGGTGTTCTACGGGCTCAGGGGGTTGAGCGGGGTGACTCCGGTGCCCAGGTAGAGGTCGGGGTCCAGGGAGAGCAGCGTGGCGTCGTCGCCGGCCTGTCGGCCGACGAGCAGGGTGGCCGCGGGGTGCAGAATCCGCCAGTCCGCCTGCCGCCAGGTCCCGGCCACCAGGGCGTGCGCGTGGGTGAAGTCGGCGACGGTGGTGAATCGGCGGCTGAGGATGTGCTGGCCCGCGCCGGGTTTCTCGCGCTCGGCGACCGTGGCGGACAGGGCCGGGATCACGATCTCGGCGTATCCGTAACTGGCCTCGACGTACAGGCCGTTGAGGAATTCGTCGCCTTCGGCGAGGGCGTGGACGCAGGTGTGGTCGAGCAGGACGCGGATCACTCGGCGTGCCGTTCCTGTCCGAGACGCTGGAGGAAGGCGCGGGCACGGGAGCGCGCGTCGGCCGAGACGGTCACCCCGGTCGTCCGGCGGATCTCCTCCAGCGCCTGCTGCGCGCGCTGTTCCCTTTCCTGTTCGGTCAGCTCCCGCCGCACCAGTTCGGCCAGGAGGTCGTTCATGGTGGTCTTGCGTTCGCTGGCCAAGGTCCTGAGGCGGTCACGGACGGCCTTGGTCGTCTTGATACTGGTGTCCTGCTCTCCCATGAGGGCACTCTACCGCCGGTAGAGCGACCCCGCGCCCGCCACGCGAGGCGTGCCATGCCACGCCAGCCGCGTCTGCCACTTTCGGGATCATCAGCCGCGCCGGCCACTTTCTGACACCTCAGTCGCAACCGCCACGCCAGCTGCGGCCATGCCTGTCACCTGGGCCACCGCTGCCACGCACGCCACGCAGCCACGTCGGGTACGGCTTCGGGGGGCGACGCCCAGGAGGACGGTTCAGGCGTCTCGGTCGGCCGCCGGGGCACCGCTGGGACCGGGCCCGGCCCCACCCCGTCTTCCGTGATGCACGTCACACAGATCCACGATCTGTGCGCGTCATGAGTCGTGCGGTGGCGTCTCGTTAGGCCGAGACCGGTCAACGCGACCGGGCGACCCGGTGAAGAGGAAGCCACGGTTGAAGGATGAGCGTGCGGGGCGTTCCGTGGATGCGGAACTGTCGGTCAAGGCGCGGGCCGGTGTCTGTCTCCGGACGCCGCCCGCGCCCGACGCCACCGGTCCCCGCCCCACGAGAGAGGTCCCAGCCATGACATCGCCCACACCGCCCACACTGCCTACGCCGCCCTCGACGTCCTCGGCGCCCTCGGCGCCCTCGGCGCCCTCGGCGCAGCCATCGCACGTCCTCACTCCGCGTCAGGAAGAAGTACTGCGGCACATGCTGAACGGTGCCACGGCGGACCAGATCGCCCACACACTCGGCATAGGCCGGGCCACCGTGCACACCCACCTACGAGCCGTCTACGCGGCCTTCGGCGTCAAGAGCCGCGCGCGGGCGGTCATAGCGGCCATCGAACGGGGCTATCTGCCGGAGAACGCCGACCCGGTGTGGACACACGACCGCAAGCAGGTGCTACGCGCCCTTCGCCAGGCATGGAGCCCCTGCTGGGCCCACCCCGTCTACACACCCGACTGCGCGGTGTGCGTCCGCGCGGCCACCCTCACCCACGCCATGATGCTGGTACGAACCCCCGACGCGACACCGAGCCCACCCCGTGCGACCGCGGGTCCGCCGGCCAACGACCCCCGGCCGCCCCTGTCCGCGATACCCGCCAGACACCCACTGGCCCGGCCCGGCGAACCGTCGCCCGTCCCGTACACCACGAACAGAGCCACCCACAGAACCGCCTCATGACGCCCACCACCGCGCCGGGTGTGCGGTGGCGGGCCCAGATGCCCCCGTAGCCGGCAGCGGGACCGGGACCGGGGCATCTGGGTAACCGGAGGAGCCCTTGGCGGGGGCGGTGAACGCGACGCGGTACCGCCCGGCGTCCGCGGTGGCCGCCGCCCGCAGCGGCTGCCAGGTCCTGCCGTCGTCGTAGAAGGCCCACATCTTCACAACCGAAGTCCCAAGCGGACGAGGACCGTTCGGCGACCGAAACCGCGGTGTACGGGACGGATCGTTCCGAAATGGTGGGAGCGGTGCGTTCACGATGGGAACCCACGATCCCGAGCCCCGGATCAGGTCGTGCCCGCGGACCTCTCCCAGGGTCAGCGAGCCGACCACGCAGAGCATGTCGCCCCGCTGCGCGCGTATCCGGTCCAGCCGGATGGTGTGGTGCGAGACCGGCTGGAGCGGACCGTAGTCGGCCGCGGCGTGCGTACGCCACAGCCGGGCATCGGAGATGACCGCGATCCTCGGCGAGAACCGGTAGCCGCAGATGGCGAACAGGCCGAAGACGATGTCCGAGTACGACGCGGCGTCCGTGATGACGGCTGAGCCGCTGTTCCAGGGCGGCGCCCACGGCACCGGCGAGGTGCCGTTCCTGGTACTGAGTCGCATTCCCGAAGAACCGCTGGAGACCGACGCGCTCAACGATGCCCAGGTGGTCGACACCGTGGCGGCGCAGTACGCCACGCTGCTGTCCGCTCTGGCCCGTGCCGGCACCGACGAGACGGTACGAGCGGTTCTCCCTGAGGCTGCGGAAGACCGCTGGCGGCGGTTCGCGGAGAACCTGCGCGCGGAGTTGTTCCGGCTCATGTCCGACGGCGGGCGCCTACGGGCCGAGCGGGAACTCGTCGCACTCGACAGCCTTCCCCAGGTCACCCGGGCAGTGGTGCATGGCGACCTCGGTCCGGAAAACGTCCTGTGGGAGTGGACGCACGGCCTGCCGCGCCTCTCCGGCGTACTCGACTGGGACGATGTCACACTCAGCGACCCGGCCGAGGACCTCGCAGCCATCGGTGCCGGCTACGGCCATGAGTTCCTGGAGCGGGTGCTCGCCCTGGGCAACTGGTCGAACCACGGACTCCTTACCCGTATCGCCGCGATCCGCGGCACATTCGCCCTGCAACAAGCCCTCTGCGCAGTCCGCGACGGCGACGAAGCAGAACTCGCGGACGGCCTGGCCGGCTACCGCTGAGGCAGGCACGCCAACACCGGGGGCGGGTGTCTCACGGCAACCGGCGTCGCCGTGGCGGCATCCCGGCAGCCGGGTCAGGGGTCCGCCGCCCGGGCCGGGCCGTCATCGTCTGAGGACGTGGGGTGGGGGGTCGGCGCGTCCCGTCGCGCTGCCGCGCCATCGCGCCCAGACCCGCCCCGGTGCGCGTCGGGCGGCGGTTCCCGATCTGGTCAGCTCCGCGGGCAGGCTGGTCCCGGGGACCTCGGCCTCCGCGGTCAGCAGCCTGCACAGCGCGCAACCGGCCAGATGGGTGTGGGCTTCGGCCATCTGGGCGTCCGTCAGTTCGTAGCGCACGTACGAGGCGGCCGTCAGATACGACAGGTGGTCACCCCGGCCCTCCACGGGCCCGGTGCGGCGCAGCCCCCGCCACAGATACGCGTCGACCAGGGCGTCCTGGCCGGCCCGCAGCAGCCGGGGCGTGTATCGCCCGGCCGGTTCGCCTTCGACGCCGACCGCCCACAGCACATCCGCGTGGTGCGAGGGGAGCGAGGCCAGGACATCGTACGCGAGCAGCGTCTCCTCGACGTGCCGCAGGCCGCCCATGGCCTCACGGCGCAGCACATGATCACTGGCGACCAGCCGGACCCCGATCCTCACCTCCCGCTGGAAGTCGAAGGTCCGGTCGCCCGGGGCGGTCTGCTGCAACGCGTGGACCGCCCGCCGGCAGGCGTGGAAGAGCACGTCCTCCATCGCGTCCTTCTCGGTGGGCCCGAGGTAGCGCCTGACGATCCTCGCGGCCGGACGCATCGCCCGCGCGCACAGCCGGTGGACGGCGCCGCATTCGCCGAGTCTGGCGCGGTGGACCAGGTCGGCCGTCTCGGGCGCGAGCGCGGGGAGGACCGGGGCCCCCGTGGACAGGGTGTGCGCGAACGGGTCCCGGCCGAGGCGCAGCAGCCGTACGGTGTCCTGTCCGGCCCCGGCCTGGTCCGGGACCGCCGGTGTCCTGCCCCGGGTGGTGGCCCAGCCGAGTCCGCCGCGCCGGCCGTTCCCGGCCTCGCCCCTGACGGATCTCCTGGGCTCGGTCATCGGCTCCTCGTCCTCCCCGTGCGGCGCATCCCGTCCTCCGGAGAGCCGGAGGCTTCGGAAGTCCTGAGACAGGGCGGCCGTAGGCATGACGCGAACGGCTCCTCGTGGGCGCGTCATGACGGCGGGGCTGGGGGCTCTGGTCTAGGCAGCCCCCTTCGACCGTCCCCCGGAGGGGGCGTCACCACGGGGGCGATCACCACGCAGGGACGCGACGAGACGGCAGGAAAGGAAGACCGTGACCATCAGCGATCCGGAGACCATCGTGCGAACGGCCCATGGGCGGGTTTTCAAGCCCAGCGGCAGGCAGATCCAGGTCCTGTCGGGTATCGCACGCGGCCACACGAATGCCGAGATCGCCAACCATCTCCATGTCGCCTGGCCCACGGTCCAGCGGCACGTCTCCCGGCTGGGCAAGGGTCTCGGGACCAACGAGCGTGCCGAGATGGTCGCCATGGGGTACGAACGCGGCTGGCTGACGAACCTCTCGCCCGAACCCCGGGAGTCGATCGTCCTCAGTGACCGCTGTCAGGAGGTACTGCGGCACATCGCCGCGGGCAAGAGCAACGAGGAGATCGCCGGTGAGCTGTATGTGACGGTGAACACCGTCAAGACCCATATCCGCCGCATTCTCGGCGTCATGCAGGCCCGCCGCCGGGCCCATGCCGTGGCACTCGCCTACCAGCACGGCTACCTGCGCATCCGCGCTGAGCGGGGCCTGCACGTCCTGACCCGGTCCGGCGGTGCACTACCCCGGTGACGGCGGCGGGCGGCCGGGACGGCGGGCGGCTGGGACGGCAGGCGGGACGGCGGGCGGCCGGGACGGCGGGCGCGGTCACGGATGTGCCGCCCGCCTCCCGGGAGTCGGTGGACGAGCCGGTCACGCGGTCTTGCCTCGTGGGTCTCGGTTCCGGCAGGTCGGATCGTGCTCCGCGCCGGCGGTGGCCGCCCACGCGGTGCAGCACCAGCCGGCGAGGGCGACGGCCGCCGCGGCGGCACTGGCGTCGGCGGGGTGCCGACGGGCGTCGCGTCGGGCCCGTACGGCCTCGCGGCGCCGGGCGTCCGCGAGGTCACCCTCACGGATCACGGCGACGAGGACGAAGCAGGAGCCGGCGACGAACGCGGCGCATGCCCAGGGGGCGTGGTTGCGGGCGGACTGCGCGGCGCACCAGGCGAGCCACCCGAACAGCGCGCCGTACGCGGTGTGCAGGAGGCCGGACAGGCGGTTCACGGCTGTTCTGCTCCGTCCGCGGAACTCGACCGGCGTCTGCTGCGGTCGGCGGGTGTCGGGCGGGGCTGTCATGCGATTCCTCCGGTGTTCGAGGCGGGCGAGGACGACGAGGGCACCGGCCGCACCACGGAGCGGCACGGGCAGGCCGCGTCGATGACGGTGGCGATCACGCTGTCTCCTGGTGGTCGTGCGGCCGTGTGCGCCGCTCGGTCACCCACCTGAGACACGAGTCAGCCACTCATGACGCGGGCGAGCGGCGGTAGTCGGGGCGGTGACGCCTCATGGAGAGAAACGTCCCGGCCGCCGTGGTGTCACGGCGGCGGCCGGGGCGATCGCGATGTTCCCCTGGGGTTCGATCAGTTGGGGAAGTGGAAGCCGTACCACGCGAACACCGACAGGATCGCGGCCGGCCCGGAGAGGACGAGGGGCGGACAGCGGCAGTCGAGCCAGTTCCAGTGCCAGTGGCAGTCGTGCCGGTGCCAGTGGCAGTCGTCGGGTGGGCCGCCGGGCACCGATGCGGACGGGGCGGGGCTCGGTCCCTCGGCGGGATCGCCCGGCACGCCTGGTCTGCCGGAAGCGGGGTCGTCCGGCTCGGTGGACGTCCCGGGTGTCGGACTGCCCGTGGCCGTGGGGGACGCGGACGGCTCGGAACTCTCCGACGGGCTCGCCGACTTGGACCCGGTGGGGGTGTCGATGGGGGTGGGGGCGGGGGTGTCCGAAGCGATGGGGGTCGAGCTTTCCGACGGGCTCGGACTTCCCGACGGGCTCAAACTCACCGACGGAGCCGGGCTTTCCGACACGCTCGGGCTTTCCGACAGGGGCGGGTCTCCCGGCGTGGTCGGGCTTGACGACGAGTTCGGGCTTTCCGACGGGCTCGCACTCCCCGACGGGGTCGAGCTTTCCGACGGGCTCGGGCTTCCCGACGGGCTCGAACCCACCGAGGGGACCGGGCTTTCCGACACGCTCGGGCTTTCCGACGGGGTCGGGCTCCCCGACGGGCCCGGGCTTTCCGACAGGGGCGGGTCTCCCGGCGTGGTCGGGCTTGACGACGAGTTCGGGCTTTCCGACGGGCTCGAACTCCCCGACGGGCTCGGGCTTTCCCACGGGGTAGGTGTGCCTGACGGTTCTGCATCCGGTGACGCGGATGCCGACGCGACGGGGGCGGGTGCCCCAGCGGAGTGCGTGGGCGAGGGGCTGCGGCCCGCGCGCGGTTCCCCCGGTGCGCCGTCGGCCGGCACCGTGGCGGCGGACGCGTTGGGCACCGGACCCGCCGGGGGCCACCCGGTGGTGGAGTCCGTGCCGAAGACCGGATCAAGGGGCAGGGCGCCGGAAGACGCGGACGACATGGGCGGTGGCGCGGGCACCGGAGGCAGCCCGGCCGACGCGCTGTAGGGGCCCTCGTCGCCCGCCCGGTGAAGACCCGTCAGCGCGAGGGCGAGCGCGCCCGCGGCCACCACGACGCCGGCCGCAACCACCACGGCCGGCGTCCTGCCGCTCATCCCCTTGCCCCTGCGCCGCACACGGGGGCGAGGGGTGTGACCGGCGCCCTGCGCGGTGGCGGGCCCCTGGGCGTGCGCCGGCAGGGCGGACGCGACAGGGCCGAGGATCAGCGGGGCGACGAACGCCCGCATCGAGGACGAGACGTCGGCCAGTTCCAGGTAAAGACCCTTGCAGCGCTCGCAGTTCTCCAGGTGCTCCCGTACGAGGCCGGTCTCCGTCCTGCTGAGCCTGCCCCGGGTGTACGCGCCGAGCTTGGCGGTATGCCTGCGGCACGCCTTGTCGGACGCGGTGCTGATGTGGGCCTGGATATAGGCCATGCGCAGACCTTCACGCGCCCGATAGGCCAGCGCCGAGACGCTGTTGGGCCGCAGTCCGAGTACCGGCGCGACGGCCGCCGGTGTCTCGCCCTCCACTTCGGTGTGCCACAGCACCGTCTGCCAGCGCTCGGGCAGGGACCGGAACGCCCAGCTGACCGCCTCGCTGTCGAACGCCTCCGTCGCGTCGTCCCTGACGGGTTCGACCAGCGCGCTCGAATCTCATATGTCGGTGAGCACCGTTCGGCGCTGCTGTCGGGTGCTGCGGAAGGCGCTGTGCCGGATCGCCCGCAGGAGATAGCCGCGGAAGAACTCGGTGGGGCCCGATCCCTTGCGGATCGTGTCCAGAACGTTGGCGAAGCCCTCGGCGACCAGGTCGTCGACGTCCGCCTCGCGGGAGGAGTAGTGCTTGGCGCAGGCGACGGCGGCCTGGCGGTGGCGCGCGTAGAGCACTTCGTAGGCCGTGCTGTCTCCGGCGCGGGTTAAGGCGATGAGTTCGGCGTCGCCGGCTTCGGCGGAGTGCTGGTCGTCGGGGGGAGGGTGCGGGGTTGCGTCGCTCATGAATCCTCTGCTGCGGCAGTGCGGGCACTGCTTGTTTCAACCTTTGGTGACACTCGGTGAGCAATACCGTAAAAATTCGTAAGCCAATACGTCAACACGTGGTGATAAATGCCTCCATAGAACTAATGAGGCGGAAGCCCTGCATGCGCACCGCATTCAGGGCTTCCGCCTCACCACGAATTACTTTTCGCAAATTCGCGCACGGTGCCGGAGCCCCGTCGTCGGTGACGGGGCCAGGGACGGACGGGCTTTCTCGATGGAGAGCCCCGGCAGGGCGACGTTCAGCGTGTGGTCCTCGACCTCACCCGACGGGGTGAACCCGGTGGGCGACGCGACGCCCCTCTCGTCGTCGGCGATACGAAGCCGCAGGAACGTGTCGCCTCGGCGACGACCAGCCTCTGGAGCGGAACCGGGGCGCCGGTAAAACTCACCGAGCACGAGAACCGGAACGAGACGAATGCGCCGTGCTCGGTGTTCACAATTCCGGTAACCATCTGGTTGGCGTCGCCGGTCCCCCGGTGTTGTAGAGATCGTCCAGCGCGTCTCCGGAATACGGTCCCGATCGGTACGCCGACAGGGCGCCTGCAACATCGGAAATCGCGCCGGTGGTGGCGAGCGTCTGACCGGCCACGGTCCGGGTGTTCGTACAGGTCAGGCCGGCCGCGAGCCCGTGGCGCCCAGCAGGCCCGCCAGAAGCGTCGTGACGAGAGCCACCGCGACGCCGCAATTCGGCCCGACCGCCCGCACCGGTGGCCTTGCGCGGCCACCGCTTCCACGTCTGAGGAATCCCGGCCGCCCACCGTTCCACGGAGCCATTGCCTTGAAGATCCACGGAGCCATTCCCTTGGAGAAAGGGCCGGTCGACTACGCAGAACCCGTAACACGCCTCATTCATCGGGAAGCTGATCCCCCGTCGAGGCCCACCTCCGCCACCAGCCCCGAGAAACCGCGGACTGTCGGTGGATCACCCATGTACCGTGGGTAACATCTGGTTGCGGTCCGCCTCGGCGACGAGCACACACACCGCGTATGCCCGACCAACCGGAGGTGCGGCGATGGCCATCTGTACCGAAGCGCAGTACGACGAGGACACCGGCAGGCGCGGCCTGTGCTCCTGGTGCAGGCGGCTCGCCGACGGCATCCGGCTGATCCACGCCGTGGAGGCGGGCTCCGGCCCGTGCGCGGGCGGAGCCCTGTTCGCCTGTCGTCCGTGCCGTACGGCCCACCGGCTGCTCCCGCTCGCCGAGCGGCCATGACCGCGCGGCAAGAGCCGCCGCCCGTCGCCTCGCTGACCTACGCCCAGTACTCGGGGTGGGCCTGCTGCTGGTGCGGCAAGAGCCTGCTCAAGGTGACCGGTGCCGTGTCCGCCGGCGTGGCGCGCGGCCAGGACGGCGCCCATGTCCTCGACATCGAGGTCTACGCCTGCCCCGACTGCGCGCCCCCGGCGCTCGACGTCCCCCGGGACACTCCCGCCCCGTCCTGAACGGGCCCCGTCCGAGAACGGGACGGCGCCGCCTCCCGGGGACGGGGAGACGGCGCCGCTGTGTGCTTCCGCGGACGTCCTCGGACGTCAGACCAGCCAGCCGATGAAGTGGATGAGGCCGGCGAGGACGTCGGTGAGAAGGTTCATGTCGTACTGCTCCTAGCGGTGTAGCTGTCGTGTGGGACCTGTGCGTCAGCTACGGTCTGCAGCCCTTCGCTCGCACACCGTTAGTTTCGTTCCGTCGCGGCGGCCACGACCACCACATGGGTGACGATCACCTGTTCCAGGGAACAACTGCTCCCCTGTTCGGATCGCGAACCGGCCACCGCCCGGATCGCAGCGCGCGTCGGCTGTGCCGGTCAGGTCCGGGTGACGTTGCCGAGCGCCGTCTGGAAGTCGTTCTCCTCCGGGAGCGGCGGGGGCAGCCGGGTTGCGCCGACGGGGGTGACCGCGTCGAAGAGGAGGGCGATGAAGCGTGCGCGGGTGGAGTGCGTGGTGCCGGGCAGCGCGAAGCCGGCGATGCCGATGACGTCAAGGAACGGGTCTGCTCCGCCAAGGTCCGCCGCACGCCGCGCCAGCGGCCCACCACCGCGCATCCGCGGGCAACCGGCGTTGGGTATCACGTACGGTGCGGCACAAGCAGTCCGCCCTCGCAACCGCGTACGCCTTCGGCCCCGGCCACAACGAGCCCCTGATGGTCGTCGAACGGGCCCCTGATGGTCGTCGCCCGTGCCGCCACGGGCGACCGGCCTCTGGCACCCGCCGCCCTCGCGGCGACCGCCGCCGACGTGGAAGGCCGAGGTCAACGACTGATCCGAATCGGCCCGTTCCCGCCCGCGCAAGCCGCTCGCGCCGGAACGGCACCCGGTGTCCGGGCCGTTCGTTCTCATCGAGGCACGTCGGCGACGTGCAATGCTCTGCCCGCGGTCCCTTCGGCATCCGGCGGTGCCGGTCAGGGGGAGGTCACGGGGAAGCCGCTGCACAGGCGTTGGGTGGTGTAGGCGCGCCAGGTCGGCCGGCCCGCCAGGGTGAGGTCGGGCAGGCGGGTGGCCAGGGTGGTGAGGGCCGCGACGAGTTCCATGCGCGCCAGTTGGGCGCCGATGCACGTATGGATGCCCTTCCCGAAGGCGATGTGCGGTGCGCCGTTGCGCCGGGGATCGAAGGTGTCGGCGCGTGGGAAGACGGTCTCGTCGCGGTTCATGGCCGCGATCAGGAACCGGATCGGGGTGTGCCGCGGGAGCGTGACGCCGCCGATGGTCATCTCGCGCCGGGTGGTCAGGTTGATGGAGTTGATGACGTGCGGGCTGCGGTAGCGCAGTGCCTCCTCGATCCACGCGCTGGTGTGGTCGTGCAGGAGGGGAGCCGTCTCCGGGTTCTCGATGAGGGTGAGGACGGCCAGGTCGAGGGCGGCGAGAGCGGAGGTGTAGGACGCCGACCACAGCAGCCAGCACAGCAGAGCGATGTCGTCCGTGTGCAGTTCCCCGGACGCGTCGATCAGGCGGTCGAAGCCGGAGCCGGGTGTGAAACGCCGGCGGGCGACGGCCTCCTGCATATAGGTGAGCAGGGTACGGGAGGCGTCGTCGGCGTCCGCGACGGCGGCCGGGGTCGTCTTCGGGTAGATGGCCTGGAAGATGCGGGCCGGAAGGGACGCGAGCAGAACGAAGTCGTCGTCGGGTATGCCGAATACGAGGGCCGACGCGCGCTGGGTGAACGGCAGGGAGAACAGATGGTGCAGATCGGCCGAGCCGTCCACCGCGATGGCGGCGGCGAGTTGGTCGGCCAGTTGCTCCGCTTCCTTTCTGATCTGGGCGCCGCTCTCCACGAGGAACCCGCGGTCGAACGCCGCTGCTCCCGCGCGCCGCAGCTCCGTATGACGCGGCGGCACGGATTTGATGAGTGTCCGGTTGATGGTGCGCAACGCGTAGGAGTGGGCGTCGTCCTCCGCCGCGTCCCGGATGTCGGGGTCCTTCAGGAGCCCCGCGTGTTCGTAGCAGGAGACATAGGCGAAGCCGTCCGGGTTGAGGTAGACGGGGTGGTTGGCGCGCAGCCAGGCGTAGAAGGGGTGTGGATCGGCGAGATTCCGTGGCTGGGCGAGGGTGTCGAAGAGATCGAAGTCCGGCATGAACGGTCCTTAGCTCTCAGTGCGCGGTGCGCAACTCAGACGCGCCGCCCGCAACGCGACGGGGCCGGTGTCGAGGCATCCCCCACTGCACCACGCGACGACCGGTCGCAGCAGGGGCCCCGGGCGGGGATGCCGTGCACACCGTGCACGCTCGCGCGATTGTGAAGCGGTTCCGGCCGGACCGCCCCCGCGGCACCTTCACAGCAACCGCCCCCGCGGCACCTTCACAGGAACCCCCCCCAGGCGCCTTCACAGGGACCGCCCCCACGGCGCCTTCACAGGGAACACCCCAGGCCCCTTCGCAGGGCCCGCCCCCGCACCCTTCACAAGCGCACAGCCGCGCACGGTGTGCACACTCCGGCCCGCCCGGACCCCTGCTGCGACCTGGGGCCGGCGTGATGCATTGGGGTGCACACCCCCTGGGACGCACCTCTCGGCGGATGCCGGGCGGCACGTCATGAACCCCCGTTGGTCATGCCGGTGTTGTGCCGGCTGCGTCGAAGGCAGGATGTGGCCTGGATGTCTGTACGCGCAGTGATATGCGGGCTGGGAGCGTGCCTGCCGGAGCATGTGGTCACGAACACCGACCTGGCGGCCCGCCTGGACACCAGCGACGACTGGATCCACACGCGGACGGGCATCCGCCGGCGGCGGACGGTCGAGCCGGGCACGAGCACCGGCGACCTGGCGGTCTCCGCGGGACAGGCGGCCCTCGAATCGGGCGGCGGGGACGCCGACTTCGTGCTGCTGGCCACGACCACACCCGATCGTCCGTGTCCGGCGACGGCACCGGAGGTGGCCCATCGGCTGGGTCTGGACGAGGTGCCGGCGGTGGATGTGGCGGCGGTGTGCTCCGGATTCGTCTACGCCCTGGCGCTCGCCGAGGCCCTGGTGAGAGCCGGGACCTGTGAACGGCCCCTGGTGATCGGCGCGGAGGTGTACACCTCGATCATCGACCCGCAGGACCGCGACACCGCGGTGATCTTCGGTGACGGGGCGGGCGCCGCACTGCTGCGCCGCGGCCGTGGCGGCGAGCCGGGTGCCGTCCGAGCGGTGGACCTGGGCAGTGCCGGGGCGGGCAGTGATCTGATCACGGTGCCCGTGGGCGGCTCGCGATGCCCCGGACGAGGCGAGGAAGTGCCCCCCGAGCAACGGTACTTCAGGATGCGGGGGCGCGAGGTGTACCGGCAGGCGGTGCACCGTATGACCGTGTCCGCCCGCTCGGTGCTGGACCGGGCCGGCTGGCAGCCCGCGTCGGTGCGGGCCTTCGTCGGCCACCAGGCCAACCAGCGCATCCTGGACTCGGTCTCCGACCGTCTGGGAATCGCCACCCGCTACCGGTACGGGAACATCGCCGAAGTCGGCAACACCGCCGCGGCCTCCATCCCGCTGGCGTTGGCGGACACCGCGGCCGACGGCCGTGTCCGCCCCGGCGCACCCACGGTGCTCACGGCCTTCGGCGGCGGTCTCACCTGGGGGTCGGTCGCCGTCACCTGGCCCGATGTGGTGCCGGTGTATCTGCCGCCGAAGACGCCGACCAGCCGCCGCGGCCCCCAGCCGGCCGACCGCTCCGTACCGGCCCAACGGACGCCTCAGCCTTGGCTGCTGCCCGCCGGCATCGAACCGCCCCCGGCCCCATGAAACGGCGGGCCACGAGCCCTGACCTCCGGTCACGGCGCGCACCGCTGCCCGGACGCTCCCACCGATCCCCTCGACCGCCTTCCACCCCCATGACGGGACACCTCCGCCGGGCACACCGTGGAGGCTTACGCGGGCGGACACTTCGCGCTGACCGAACGCGCGGGCGACATCGCCCCGTTGCTCGTCCGGCACCTCCACGAGGGCCCGGCCCTGGGGCCCGCGGGGCCGCCGACCGGCCTGGTCCGGGACATCTACCTCGCCGGAGCGGACGGCAGCTCCTCCCGGCCGTCCACCGACCTCACGGCCCTCCAGGACGCGGCCCGCGCGGTCATGACGCCCACCGCGTACGGCTACGTCGCGGGCGACGCGGCCACCGGCATCACCCGGCGCGCCGACCGCGAGGTCTTCGACCGGTGGCGCAACGTGCCGCGGATGCCCAGCGGAATGCCCCGAGAACCTGCATCAGCTCGTCCAGCGCGGCCTGTCGGGTGATGCCGCCCTCGCTCATCCGGTGCACGGGAAGGTGCCCGGCGCCCTCGGTGCGGATGAAGCCGGGGGCGACCGAATCGACCCGGACCCCGGCAGGCGCAAGTTCCTTCGCGAACGCCCTGCGAGCATCCTTGCTGTAGGAGGCCAGGGCGCTCTTGGCCGCCGCGTACGCCGGGGTCGAGTCGTGCAGCGGCATGCGGCGCTGGATCGAGGTCACGTGCACGACGGCGCCCGACCCGCGGGCGACCGCCCCGGGGACCAGCGCCCGGTCCAGCCGGACCGCCGGGAGCAGGGCTGAGCGCAAGCTCCTCCTCCCACCCCTGGTCATCGAGGGCCGCGTACCCGCCGGACGGCGCGCGGGAGCCGCCCCGCCATGGTGCCGACCCGCGCCGCAGCGTCTCGGAGCCCGCAGGGCTCTCACGGGCAGTACCTGGGCGTCGTAGTCCGAAGGACGCAGCAAACTGGGACCATTGACCTACGCCAATCGGTTGAATGGTGTGAAAAGCCTGCTAAGAATTTCGTGAGACGTGGTCATAGACCACCTATGAACGACCCGTTAGATGACTTAGTCGCTGCCCTCTCTCGTGCCGCGTTGGCCGACCCCTCCGAAGCCGCCGGGCGCACTGTTCCGCAGGATTTCCGGTGGGGAGTCGAGGGGTACGGACAGCCAGGTAGCCCGGCGAGAACACCGCGAGGCGCATCGGAGTCCCCTCCGAGAGAAATCCTGAACGATCCCCCACCCCACCACAGGACGGGGGCCCCTAATTGACCGGCGGTGTTCCGGCCTCCAGTTCCCTCAGCCGCTGCAGCAGGGCGGCCGCCCGCCGCACCCGGGGAAACGCCGCGAGACGAGCGCGCAGCGTTTTCAACGCCAGGACGGCCCAATGGGAGCGCAGCAGAGGGTAGTCGTCGGCGAACGCGGCGGCGTGGGTGCATGCCTCCTCGACCCGGCCCAACTCCAGCAGGACCTCGGCGAACCGCGCGTGGGTGAGGGCTCGCACCCGGCGTTCGTGGGGCGCCCGTCGCTGCGCCGCATAGCTGAGGGCGGACAGCGCCGCCGCCGTTTCTCCCAGCAGGTAAAGAGTCTGGCCCCGCTGATAGGCGAATCCTGCCTTCGGGTAGGAGGCGAACGGCCCTGAATTGCCCGAGGTCCGCTCCAGGTTGCGTTCGGCGGCGGCCAGGTCTTTCAGGGCACCGCGGGAGTCCTGGGTGAGGGCGCGCGTATGGGCTCGCTGCGCGAGCAGAAAGGCCTGCAGATCCCCGTCGCAGGAGAGTCCCGCGGCGTCGACGGCGGCCTCGGCGAGTTCGGCCGCGTACCGCCGGGCCCCGAGCTGGGTGGCCTGCACGCTCATCGCCCGCAACGCGATGGCCCGGCCCCGGCGGTCTCCCGCCTCGGTCGCGATCTGCACAGCCAGCAGGTAGTAGCGCTGCGCGAGCCCGTGGTGCCCGGCGTCGACGGTCATGTTGCCCAGCACATGGGTGAGTTGAGCGAGCACCGTCATCATCTCGGCCCGCAGTTCGGACGGCGCGGCCGAGGTCAGCATCCGGCCCACGTCGTCGGCCACGTACGCGGCCGGTACGGCGCGGGCGTGACCGCCGCCGAACTGGGCGGCGTACGAGGCGAATGAGGCGACCATGGCACGCAGGAGTTCCACGTCGGCGGTGGTGGTCCACGGTCCCTGCCGGGGCACCCTCAGGGCCGTTTCCGCGCGTTGGCCCGGGACGGGCGTCGGGGAGGCGGCATCACGGCCGGTGTCCACCAGGAACTGCCGGTAAAGGAGGGAGAGCAGGCGGGCCCTGCGGCTGGGATCGGCATCGATCCTGCCGAGGGCCACCAGCCGGTGCGCGGCGCTCTCCCGCTTCGACGCCGTGACAGCGTGAACGTCCTGTTCCTGTGGATCGGCCCCCGGGAGGAGGCCCGTGTCGACCGCGCGGACCAGTCGCCCGACGCGGTGGGTCAGCGCCTCGGCGACCAGTTCGGGAACGGGGGCCTTGGGGCGGGATCCGGCAAGCCAATGGGCCACGGCGGTGCGGTCGTAGTGAATATCCAGACCTTCGGCGCGGCCTACACGGTGGATGGCTCGCACCAGGTCGGCAGCACCCCAGTCGGCCTCGGCCAACAGAGCCGCGAGCAGTGCGTTGCGCTGATGGCGACGGGCCACCAAGGCCTCCTTGTCCTGTGGGGGCATCGCGTATCTGCTCTGTCGGATGTCGCCTAGCATGCGGGACGGAATGGCCCGTCTGCCAGACATGTTTGAGACATTCCCGCCCAGATGTAAAGGGCAGCGGCGCGGGGCGTGCTTCACTCAAGGCAACCACTGGCCGTCTGGCGTGGCCGCGCTGGCCGGTGAATGTGTGGGGCGACCAGGGGCGTCGCCGCGGACGCAGACCCGCACCGTACGTACACCACGGCCGGCGTCCTCGGGTGACGCTGACGACGACGATGGCACCCGCCTGCCGGGCCACACGCGTACCCAGCCGCCGCGCCACGCTCCGCCGCGCCCGCCGGTGCCGCCGACATCAGCGGCGCTCAACGGTCAGTGGGGGCGGCCCGGTCGCGCCCGGGGTGTCAGTCCCCCGCGTGCGGGGCGCCGTCCTCCCCGGTGGCCCACACCCCGCGCACATGCCCGATGTGTCTGCGCATCAGTTCCTCGGCCTCGTCCGCCCGGCGGGCGGTGACCAGGTCGAGCAGTTCGGCGTGCTCCTGCGCGGTGGCCGCGGTCGGCGAGTCTGGGTATGCCGTACAGGCGCGAGCGGATGCGCAGGTTGTGCACGGTGAGGACGAGGTTCTCGTTGTCCGCGTAGGAGAGCAGTTTGAGGTGGAACCGCAGATCGGCCACGTGGTGGGCGATGAAGTCCTTCTCCCGTGCGCTGCGGACCAGTTCCTCGGCCAGCGCACGCAACTCGGCGATTTCGGCGGGGTCGTCGATGCCCTTGAGCGCGATGCGGCGCACGGTGGGCACCTCGATCAGCTGCCGTAACTCGTTGAGTTCGTCGAGTTCGCGCTCGGTCAACTGGACCATGCGGAACCCTTGTTGGGGACGGCTTCCACCAGGCCCAGACGCGTGCGTCGACGCAGGCGCTGCCGAACACCCCGAACACGGCGTGCTGGTCGGCACCGCGCAGGGTGACCAGCCGGGAGCCGGGCCACCTCCGGTGCTGGGCGGCGGCGCCCTCGTAGATGGTGCGGGGATCCCCGGTGGCGTTGACGAGCAGCGCCGGGAAGCTGTCCTTCCTGACGGTGGTCGGGCGCTCGCGCGGCGGGTCCCAGAAGGCGCAGGGGCCGATGTTCTGTGTGACGGAACCCAGGAGCCGGTCCGGGGCGCTGCGGATGTCGCGCCAGTACACCTCCGGGTCCCGCGGCGCTGGCTTGTCGCCGCACACGATCGCCGCCTGCACACTTCCGTAGGCCGACTCCGAGCCGGTGAGCAGGAATTCCAGCATGTCGGCGAAGGCCGGATCGGGGACGACACGCCGGCCCTGGGCGGCCCGGCTCATATCGCGCACGGCCCGCGCGAAGTCCCCGTACGCCTCGTCGTTGTCCTGCGAGAGACCGTTGATGAGGATGAACGGCACGGTGTGGTCGTCCAGTTGGTAGGTGCCCAGTCGCGGTCGGCGCCGCCGTCCGAAGCGCCCGGCGTGCCGGCGACCTTCAGGCCCATCTGCGGCTCGTGCTCAAGCCGGGCGGCGACGCCGGGCTGCTGTCCGCGCTCCTGGCCGAGTACGCCCACCAGCCCGACGCCCGCCGAGTGGACATCCTGTTCAGCGGTCCCGCCGACCGCTCCGACTTCCTGCGCGACGGTCGCGCCGATGTCGGCCTGCTCTACGCGCCGTTCGACGATCTCGACGGCCTGGCCCACGAGACGCTGCACACCGAGGACCGTGTGGTCATCGTCCCGTCCGGGCACCGGCTGGCCGGGCACACCTCGGTGCGCATGTCCGACCTCGAGGGGGAGACCCTGCCGTGCTGGAAAGGGGTCCCCGGGGACGACGGCACCGGTCCCGAGGTCGCCGACGTGGTCCAGATGCTCCATATGATCGCGGTGAGCCGGATGATCGCGGTGCTGCCCCGCTCACTGGTCGAAGCGGTCCCGGCCGGACTGGTCTGTGTCCCGGTGACCGACGCACCGCCCAGCCGCCTCGTGCTCGCCTGGAACGAGCATGACCGACGGCCGCTGGTCCTGTCGTTCGTGGCCGCCGCGCTCACCTCACGCCGCCCCGAAAACCGGTCGGACCTCGGCGCACCCGAACCACCGACCGGCTCCCAGGACACACACCCGGCGCCACACTCCACAGCAGGCTCGGCCCCCTGAGACCCGGCCAGTGCGACACCGACGCCCGCCCGGGCAGCGGTCCGGTCCTGGTTCCGGCCTGACGAAGACATACAAGCCGACGACCGGAACACCGGAGAGTCCACGGAGTGCCACCGTGAGGCTGCCCGGCGGAGGCGCAGGCGTACTCCCCGACCCACCCCCACGGCGGAAGCGTGCAGGCTCGCTCCCGAGACCGCCGCAGGTCGGCCGAAGGGTGGGCGGGCAAGCGGGCAAGCGGCGTCCGGCCGACTGCCCGCCGTGCTCACATGCCACGCCGGTCCTCCCGTCGTCCGGACCCGGAGCCTACGGCAGGCGAGGAAGCCGGAGTTGAGCCGTCGGCGGCCGATCCGCGTCCGCGGAACGAGGCCGTGACCACGCCGTCGCTCCCGGCCCCCCGGACGGGGTGATCGGGAGACCGGTCCGTCCGGGCGGAGCAGCACGGCGGCCCTGCTTCTGTCAGGCGCTGCGCGGCCAGCCGCGGAGGAGTTCCGCGATGCGCGCCGCGGTGCAGGAGGGGTCGCGCAGCAGGTCGCGCAGGGCGATGGCGTCCTGGTGGCCGGGCTTGACCGGAATGCCGGACGCCTCCAGGTACATCACACCGGTGGCCGCAGCGACGGCCAGGTTGGACCGCTCCAGCCAGCGGCACCGGCCGAGCACATGGACCAGGGCAGCGGCACGGGCATACGGGCCGTCGTAAACGGGCTGCTCAAGCAGCTCGGCCCGATGGCATGCCACCGCGGCGACCGGAATGCCGTAGTCCTCGGGCGCGGGGTCCGCCGCGCCCGCGAGTTCGGCGACCTGAAGGATCCAGGGGACGTCGATGTGCAGTTCCATTACGCGGCGTGGGCCCCGCTGGGCTTGGCCTGGCGGTCCGCTTGCTCGGCCTCGTCGAAGACGCTCTGGTACTCGTCGAGGAAGGTACGGGCGGCGTCCAGGCCCCGCCTACGCAGCCCGGCGACGTCCTCGCGGACCAGCTCGGCGATGTAGTCGCCGATGCTCAGACCACGCTCCTTCGCCCGGATCGCGGCGAGTTCCTTGACCGAATCGTCGACGCGGGCACCCCACTGAGTCTTCGACATGGCGACATGGTAGCAAGTGTTACCAGCGAGCCGGAAGGGCGCTCTTCCACCAGGGGTCACGGCTCGCCCCAGACCACCGCTCCCTGCTGATCCGGGCCGTTGTCCAGGGCGGGCGTGGTGAGCGGCAGGCGCCGGTCACTGCGGAGACACCGGCCACGGACACCAGCACGGCACGACCGTCGGGGCGGGGGTGGTCCCCGGCGCGCTTCACGGTCACGGTCGCACGGTGCGGGGCCGCGGCACCCGGGCGGGGCCTATCGGCCGAGCGAGGACGCCGGGTCACCGGCGGGCAGCACATAGCCGACGGCGGAGGCCCGGTGGTCGATAAACGTGTTCATCGTGTCGGAGAGATCGAGGCGTTCCTGCACACGGGCGAACAGCGCGGGATCACGCATGTACGCGAGGAAGAGCAGACCGCGGTCGTCGGACCCGTTGTCGTACGAGTAGCCGCGGCGCAGCATGCGGGCCCCGCCGTCGAGCCGGGAATGCGCGAGGCGCACATGGGCGTCGGCGGGGATGACGTAACGGCCCTGCGCCGTCTTGGCGTAGAGGTCCGCCGGATCGTGCTCGCGGCGTGCGCCGAGCGGCGCTCCGCTGGCGCGGTGGCGTCCGATGACCGCTTCCTGACCGTCACGCGGCAGCGCTTCGAAGGCGGAGACGTCCATGTGGATGCGCCGGTAGACCAGATATGTGCTGCCGTCGTCATTCCAGACCCACTGTTCCGTCTCGGCCGCGGACGGGTTTTCCGTACCGTCCTTGAAGCCGAACAGGTTGCGGGGTGTCTCGCCCCGGGCGTGATCGGGTAAGAACCCCCGCTCATGCCAGCGGGGTACCAGCGTCCGGGCGGCCGTCGTGGTGAGCCGGCGGGACAACGCGCGCAGCGCCTCGGCATCGTCGCCGCACAGTTGCACCAGGACGTCGCCGCCGCCTCGGCCGGGGTCGAGCCGGTCGCGCGGAAAGGCGGGGATGTCGCGCAGCCGGACGGGCGCCGCGAGACCGAGCTTGCGGTAGAGGGCGGGGCCGAACGCCACGGTCCGGGTGGCGCCGTCGGGCAGCGCAAGCGCCGTCCAGCGGTCCAGGAGCCTGCGCAGGGCTGTGGTGCCGTCCGGTCCGCGCAGGCCGGCCACCAGATCGTGGGCGGCGACGACGGCGTGCCGGGGCTGGGGGTCGCTGACACCGCGCTGCCGTAACCGGGTCGCGCGCGTACCGGAGGTTGTTCTCGAAGCGTGGTCCTCGGTGCTCTCCGCCGTCGGCCGGCGGGTTTCCGCCGCACAGCCGGCGGTGAGGAAGGCGACGGCCGTGGTGGTGGCCAGGACGGAGCGGCGGGTCGGCGGACGAGGATCGGAGGGCGTGCTGATCACCGTTGCTCCAGGGTTGGTCACACGAAACATGCGGGTGTGCCGGCAGCGCGCTGTCTCCTCGGACGGATGAGGGCAGGGAGAGGCGATGGTCTGCTGCGGCGGCGTGCCTGACGCTACACCTGGGCCTCATGCGATTCTTCGTCACGAAACGCCGTGTCCCGGTTGCGGGCAGGACCTCGCCGGGCCGGACGGCTGTGTTCCTCGCCCTGCTGATCGCCCTGCTGGGACAGACGGCATGCGGTCAGCCCGCATCGGACAACCGGCCTGCGAGCGGTGGTCCGTCGGCGGTCTTACGGGTTCCGGGCCAGTTCTCGTCCATCCAGAAGGCAGTGGATTCCGCCCGATCGGGTGACATGGTGTTGGTCTCTCCGGGTGTTTACCGCGAGAGTGTCACCATCCGCACACCTCGGATCGTTTTGCGCGGGACCGACCGCTCCGCGGTGGTGGTGGACGGCGAGTTCAAACGCACCAACGGCATCACGGTCACCGGTGCGGCGTCGGTCGTGGAGAACCTGACCGTACGCAACAACCTCGCCAACGGACTGCTGTTCACCGGCGTCACCGACAAGGCACTGCAGGGAGCG
Source organism: Streptomyces sp. NPDC001508 (assembly GCF_040298665.1). Lineage (NCBI taxonomy): Bacteria > Bacillati > Actinomycetota > Actinomycetes > Kitasatosporales > Streptomycetaceae > Streptomyces > Streptomyces sp. NPDC001508. The sequence goes on along the minus strand of NZ_JBEPAP010000036.1, from coordinate 4,647 downwards.
GGGGCCGGCGGCGCCGGATACGACCCCCTGGACACCGTCAAGTTCCCGCCGCTGCGCGGGTTTCGGGCCTCGTATGTGACGGCGCACAACAACGCCCTCTACGGCATCTACGCCTTTGACGCCCGAGACGGTGTGATCGAGCACTCCTACGGTTCCGGGCAGTCGGACTCGGGCATCTACGTCGGCCAGTGCAAGCCGTGCAACACGGTCGTGCGCGACAACCTGACCGAGCACAACGCGGTGGGTATGGAAGTCACCAACGCGTCGAAGGACCTGTACTTCCTCGGCAACACCGTCCGCCGCAACCGAGTGGGCATCACGGTGCTCTCGAACAACCTGGAGGCGCTGGGCCCCCAGCAGCATGCCGTGTTCGCCGGGAACACGATCAGCGACAACAACGACGACCGCAGCCCGGAACAGGCCGACGGCGGCTTCGGCATCGGGATCGGCATCGGCGGCGGCACGCACAACCTCTTCGAGCGCAACCGGGTCGAGGGCAATCGCGGCGGCGCCTTCATCCTGCGGGACGAGCAGGGATATCCGGCCCTCGGCAATCGGATCGAGGGCAACGCCGTGGGCGCGGAACAGGTGGGCCTCGTCGTGCTGTCGGCACGCAGCGGGGGCAACTGCTACGCCGACAACGGCCGCGCCCCCACCAGTCCGCAGCCGCTGCCCCGCACCCTGGCCGCCTGCCCGGGCAAGGACTCCGCGCTGGCCGGGGCCGGCCGGCCGCAGACACTCGGGTCGGTTCCGGCCGGGGTGTCCTTCCGTGACGTCCCGGCGCCGCCGGCCCAGCCCGGCATGCCGAACGCGACCGGTGCGCCGGCCCGTCCCGCGCTGCGGCTGCCGGGCAAGACCGACCCCGCGGCCTACCGTCTGCCGGAACCGCGCCGCTGATCCTGCCCGAACAGGGTCCCTGGGAAGGGTCCGGCTTCCCTGGCTCCGCGCAGGGGCCGGACCCCTTCCCGGGTCACTTGCCGGATCACTTGCCGGGGCACTTCCCGGCCAACCTCCTCCCAGGGGACTCCCCGAGACCCATCCCGGCCGCCTTCCCAGGGCACTCCCCGAGACACATCCCGGACCCCCTCCCAGGGCACTCCCCGAGACACATCCCGGACCCCTTCCCGGGGCATTCCCGGGACGCATCCCGGACCCCTTCCCGGGGCATTCCCGGGACGCATCCCGAACCCCTTCCCGGGGCATTTCCCGGGTCACTTGCCGCGGGGCGGTTCCCCCCAGGGCTCCGTGGGCACCTTGACCCGGGCCTCGTGACCGGTGAAGTCCACCGTGACCGGCCGCTCGACGCCACCGCTCCTGATCTCCAGGCGGCCGAGTTCCCCGTGCTCGTCGATCCAGTACGTCAGCGGGGACGTGCCGGTGGGCCGGGGGCTCGGTGTGGCCGGGCCGCCGGAGCGGGACCCGGCCGCACCGCGCTCCTGCGGTTTCGGCCGTGGCCCGGAGATACGTGTGTACGACTTCCCGCGCAGCGTGCTCTCCCCCAGGTGCCGCGGCCCGGACTGGGCCAGCAGCTGGGGGTTGTCCGGCCGGTCCGCGCCCAGGGCCATCGCCACCCGCAGCGCGACGTCCAGGGGGTATCCGGCGTAGGCGCGGGGTGACCAGCGCCCGTGCGGAACCTTGGCGGCGGCCCGCATGATCGCCGCCGTCTTCGACGAGGGCGATGTCCCCTTCGCGTCCGTGGCCACGGCCAGACCGCTGTTGTCCCAGGCGATCAGGCCCTTCTGCTGCCTGGGCCCGGGCTCCCCGGCGGCGTACGTCCCCACGGCGCGGTGCGTGCGGTAGTCGATCAGGCCGCGTACCTCGTAGGAGTCCCCGCCGTCGTCGATCTTCAGGGTGACGCGGTGCGGACCGTTCTCATAGGCGTAGAACCGCGCCATGGCCAGCCTCTCGGCCTCCGACGACGTGATCGCCCGCGGCCCGTCTCCTTCGCCGCCGTGGCCGTCGGCCCATGCCAGGGCGCAGCAGGACAGTCCGACGGCGAACACCACGGCCAGGACACGCGCGCGTGGCCGGCGCATCAGCCGTCCTAACGCAGGACGGGTACCGAACGGATTACGCATGGATCACCTCTCACAGAAGAACGGGCAGAAAGAGCCGCCGAATCCAATGCGGCCGTGAGCTGTCTATCGCAGATACGCCGCCTCTGATCAAGAACACCGCGCCGGTGGAGCGGCGGGTTTGCCGTCGAGACCGGGACCCGGCATGGCGGACTGTTTTCCGAAACCGCCATGCGGTGCGCCGATACTGACGGGAAATGTCAGCATCCCCCACTCATGGCGCATCTTCCCTACACCGTCTCAGTGTTCTTTGGGCGTTGCGTTGACGCGTGTGTCCTGATCCGTACAAAGACTTATCGGGAAATGTTCTCAGCCAATAGAGAGGGCTGGAATGGAGTTACAGCAGCGCCGGCGGTGGGCCGGCGGAATGTCCTTGGCCTTGGCTTCGGCGTTATCCGCATCGCTCGCGGTCACCGGGGTCGTCTCCGCGGTGTTCCCGGCGGCGGCGGACTCCGGGGACGGTGACGCGACCGTCCGGGTCGTGCGTGAGGTGAACGCGAACGGCAAGTGGGACCAGGCGCTCGAGCCGGGTATGTCCGGGGTCACGGTGGTGCTGACCGATGACGAGGGGCGGTCGGTCACCGGGACCACACAGGCGGACGGCACGGTGAAGCTGACCCCGGGCAACAGCCTGGGCGGCGGCAAGTACCGGATCGAGGTGAAGAACCCCGACGAGGGTGTGCTCTTCCCCGGGTTCGCCTCGGCGCGGAGCAATCTGATCGATCCGACGGTGCTGTCGTCCGACGTGGAGTTCGTGGACCTGTCCGGCGGCAAGAACGTGGAGATCACCACCTCGTTCTGGTCCCCGGAGGACTACTGCCAGAAGAACGCCACCCTGGTCGCCGCCTGTGAGAACCCGAGCATTCCGCCGCCGGACCCGACGCCGTCCACCCGGCGCACCCTGACGCAGCTCCCGTTCAACGCCCGCGGCGTCCAGATGCCGTCCGACGCTCCGCCCAACGCTGACCAGTCGAAGGCGCTGGCCACGGAGGCCGACACCGGCACGGTGTGGGGCCTGGGCTACAACAAGGTGAACAAGAACATCTTCTCCGCCGCCTACGCCAAGCGGGGCTCGGACTACGGTCCGGGCGGCCCCGGCGCGATCTACGTGACCCAGCCCAACGGGCAGACCCGGGTGTGGGCCACGGTCCCCAACGCCGGCACCACCCCGCACCAGCCGAACGTCAACATGGACCTGGCGTTCAACCCGGTGGTGGGCAAGCAGTCCCTGGGCGACCTCGATGTCAGTTCGGACGGCAAGGACCTGTACGTCATCAACCTCAACGACCGCAGGCTCTACCGCTACGACGCCACACAGGCCACTGCCGCCGCACCCAAGGCCTCCTACGCCATCCCCAACCCGGGCTGCTCCGCGCCGGGTGACTGGCGCCCCCGCGGTCTGGGCATCCAGGACGGCAAGGTCTACGTCGGCGGCGTCTGCACGGCCGAGTCCACCGGCAACCGGGCCGACCTGCGCGCCGTCGTCCGGCAATTCGACCCGACCACGGGCCAGTTCACCAGCACCGTCATGGACCAGGCGCTGAGCGACTACCGGCGCGGCGGTTACGACGGTATCCCCTGCGTCGGCAACACCTGGTACGCGTGGTCCAGCGGCCGGCCCGCGAACCAGGTCGACTTCGACGGCGTCAACCATGCCTGCGGCACCGGTGCCATCCAGAACCCGGAGCCCGAGTTCGACGACATCGCCTTCGAGACCAACGGCGACATGGTCCTCGCACTCGGTGACCGCTTCCCCGACCGCGCCGGCTGGGCCCTGCCCGGCTTCCCCGGCTTCCCCGAAACCACCGCGCTCAACGGCGGTGACCTCAACCGGGCCTGCCGCGGTGGCAACCACATGTTCGTCCTGGACGCCCACGGCGGCTGTGCCAATCACGCCACGGCGGCCACCAACGGCGGCTACCAGGACCCGAAGGTCCAGGAGTTCTACCCCGGTGAGTGGGGGGCCTTCGGCAACCACCAGGAGGTCAGCCAGGGAGGCCTGGCCCTGTCCAAGGTGGAGACGGTCATGCCCTTCACCGCCATGGACCCCCTCTCCACCCCGAACAACTGGTGGACGGGCCACGGGCTGATCTGGGTCGACCGCCAAACGGGCACCCGGCTCGGAGACCCCGACGGCAACAAGATCGACAACGGCGGCGCCTACCTGAACAACCAGTTCGGCAAGGCCCGCGGCATCGGCGACCTCGAAGTCCTATGCGACGAGGCACCGTTGCAGATCGGCAACCGGGTCTGGAAGGACACCGACCAGGACGGCATCCAGGACCCCGGTGAGCCGGGCCTGGCCGGTGCCACGGTGAACCTGTACGACGCGGCCGGCAAGAAGATCGGTACGGCGGTCACCAACGAGCGGGGCGAGTACTACTTCGACTCCACCGTGACCAGGAACGTCAGGCCGGAGGACTTCCCGTACGGCAAGACGTACACCATCAAGATGGACAACCCGGACGACTACCAGGCCGGCGGCGTCCTGGACGGCTGGAAGCCCACCCGGCCCAACCAGGGCGACAACGACCAGACCGACTCCAGCGGTGAGACGTCCGGCAACCCCTTC